>DYSM01000092.1:4455-10149 GCA_020718265.1 Draconibacterium orientale
CATATTTCCGATTTATTGTTTCAGCTTGAATTTCAGCGCAAACGTAAGCACATTGTGTCGCCACGGTTTGCGGTCGGACACAAAAAGCAACGAATGATACAAGCGCACATCGCCGCAAAGTTTTTCCGAAAATTGATACTCCAAAATTCCAATCGGCGCAACATCCACTTTGTGAATCAGATAGTAATGTTCGTAAATTTCGGAGCCGTTTTCTACAAACTTTCCGGTCAAAAAATAAGCCGCAGCAAGTCCGCCTCCGATGCGCACTTTTGGCGACATACGATATTTCAACATCAACGGCATTTCCAAATAATGAAAACTGTTTTTAAACTCCTGAATTGTAAGCCCGTTGGCGTATTTCACTGTGCTGACGGAACCTTTGCCGGTGTAATACATCTCGAAACCCCACGAGGCATTGGTTCGGTATTCACGTTCGATGAAAATACCTGCCATCAAGTTTGCTTTATCGTAGCCGCCGCGCCCGTCGCCGTTGATTTGCGACACAGGAAAACCGACTTGAACACCGCCGCGAAACGACTGCGCCGTAAGTCCGAAGGCAAGAAATATCAAGACTAAAAAAAGAAGAGATTTCATGTGTTTAAATTTTGTATTTTACTGATATTTTGATAAATGAGAACAAATCCCCTTAACATCCTTTTGAAAAAGGGGGAATACTTATTCTGAAAAATCTGTTCCAAAAGAAAAAATTAAGGAGAATTTCATGTTATTTTTTCAAATTAAACAGTTTTTAGCAAAGAAATTTTCCAAAACAACAGGTTTCGGATATTGGTTTACGTTTTCCAACGTGCAAGAAATTGATTCCGATATTGAGCTAAATTTCTGAAAATCAGCCTCTGAGATTGCTTTATATTCAAAAAATCGAATATGTAAATTCAAATGCGACAACACATGTTTTACTTCAATTTTTAAGTCGATAATTTCTGAATTTTCAGTCATTCCGAAGTTTGATTTTAAGGCAGAAACAACATCTTCCGAACTTAAATCAGTTTCTTCGGTGATATTTGGTAATTCAAACATATTCAGCCAAATACCATCGGTTCTTTTTTTTAAAATGACAGAATTTTTGAATAAAATGACAAGATACGAAATATACAAATCCGTTTTGGGTTTTGCTTTAATTTTTACAGGTAGTTTCGCAACTGTATCCGTTGTAAACGCCACACAATCAGCCGAAAACGGACACTCCGAACATTTTGGATTTTTGGGCGTACAATGCGTTGCGCCAAAATCCATCATCGCTTGGTTGTAATCCGCCGCGTGCGTGTGCGAAATAAGATTTTCAGATTTTTCACGAATTAATTTCATGCCCAAAGGCGCGTTCACCGGCTCCGAAATTCCGAACACACGCGCAATAACACGCTGTACGTTCCCGTCGATTGCCGGCTGCACTTCGTTGTATGCCAGCGATGCAATTGCCGCCGCAGTATAATCGCCCACACCTTTGAGTTTCAGCAACTCACGATACGATTTTGGAAATACGCCGCCCAAATTTTGGACAATGTATTTTGCCGAAAAATGCAAATTTCTAGCCCTCGAATAATATCCCAAACCTTGCCACAGCAACAGCACATCGCGCTCATCGGCAGCCGCAAGGTCGAACACGGTCGGATAGGTTTCAACAAATTTCAAATAATACGCCGTACCCTGCACAATTTGCGTTTGCTGCAAAATAACTTCCGAAAGCCAGATATGATACGGATTTTGCGAGCCGCGCCAAGGCAATTCGCGCCTATTTGCATCGTACCAAGCCAATATTTTTTGGGTGAAATTCATAAGCAAATATAGTTATAGTTTCCGGTTGAACAAAAACCTATATTTTTGCAAGAAAAAATATGCCCAAAATCCTTTATTTTTCGATAGTCTTACTTTTAAAAATTTCTGTTTTTGCACAAAATCCGGTCGTAAACGGCGAAATTTTGCAGCAAGATTCTGCGCTCACGGTCATGCGTGTGTGGGGCACGCACGATGAGCGCGGCTTCGCATACGGCTATCTCGCGGGCGAAAAAATTCTTGCCATGTACGACGGCTACATCCGCGAATCGTTTGGCGACGGTCTCGAAACTGCAAAGCGAAATATCGCGAACGGAATCTTTACAATTGATACTAAATACATTACAGAAGCAAAAGCCATAGTGCGCGGTATGGCTGCTGCGGGCACTGACGTTTCCGATTTCGATTATTTAGATATTTTGCCGGCTAACAGCTTTTTAGACATTTCGATGCTTATGAAAAACGGATGCTCCACGCTTATGAGCTGGGGCGATGCAACGGACAACGACGAACTGCACCGCGCTGTTATGGCAACACGTTTTATGGATTGGGACATCGCACCGGAACTAATGTATAATAATCTGATTTTGATTCACATACCTTCCGAGCCGGACGAACAACCGTGGCTGCTTGTCGGTTACGCCGGGCAAATCGGTGTACTGTCGGGTGCGAACAAAGCGGGTCTATGCGTGTTTCAACATGTGATGTTCGATGAACTGAATTTTCCGACAAAAGCACCTGAATATGAGCCGATTTGGTTTAGTCTGCGCCGAAGTTTGGAACAAAAAGACCCCGACGGCAACGGTCAATCCGATGTAAATGATGTGCGTTTTACATTGGCACAAAACAAAAAAGGTTACGCCGACGGTTTTATCGTAGCAGCAATTTCGACACAAAACGCTCAAGACGATTTGGCGGCAATGGTTGCCGAACTCGCTCCGTGTAAGCCGTTTAACACGTTTCGCACAAATACTTACGATGACCAAATTTCGGGCGACAATTTGTATGCAGCAAACTCGCCAATTGCTCGACAAGATGCCAAAAGTTATTGCTCGCGCTATTTTAAAATTTACAAAAATATTGCAGAAAACCAAACATTTACATCTTCCGAACACCAAAAACTCATGGCTCAAAAATCCAATGCCGACGGCACAATGCAAGCCATGCAAATAATTCCGAGTTTGGGCATTTTACGATTTTCGAGCTACAAAAACGCAAAACCCGCATATCGAAACGCGTATCAAACCTTCGATTTAAACAAACTTTTTGAAATGAACCAAAAATGAATTTATTTCGCAAATTGAAAAAAAATCAGAATATTTATGAGAAAATTAACTTTTGTATTGATTTTAGCCGCAATTTTTGTGGCTTCGTGCAACACAACACCCGAAATTGACTACGATGTGTTGGTAAAAACCGAATACGGCGACCTGAAAATTAAACTTTATGACGAAACTCCGAAACATAAAGAAAACTTTCTGAAATTAGCTAACGAAGGCTTTTTCAACGATTTACTGTTCCACCGTGTAATCAAAGATTTTATGATTCAAGGCGGCGACCCGGAGTCGAAAAACGCAAAACCCGATGCAATGCTCGGCGCAGGCGGACCGGGCTACACGCTTCCGGCGGAATTTAATCCGAAATTTTACCACAAAAAAGGCGCGCTCGCTGCCGCACGACAAGGTGATGAAATGAATCCGAAAAAGGAATCATCCGGCTCGCAATTTTACATTGTGCAAGGCAAAGTTTACACAGCAGAGGAAATAACAAGCCTCGAAGAACAAATTGCACAAGGCAAAAAAGGCAACGCCGTAGGCAATTACATCCGCAATAATCCGGAAATGTTGGCAAAATTCCAAGCAATGCAGGCAAACGCCGAATTTGCAAAAATGGATTCAGTTGCCGCCGAAATTGAGGCAAAACTTGTAGCCGAAATGGGTAAAGCCGCATTCAAATTTGCATTGTCGGATTCGATAAAAAAAGTGTACCAAACCATTGGCGGCACACCGTTTTTGGATAACGAATACACCGTGTTCGGCGAAGTGGTTGAAGGTCTGAACGTGATTGATTCCATTGCAAAAGTGAACGCAAACGGCGCAAGTCGTCCGATGAAAGACATCAAAATGACGGTTGAAGTTCGCAAAAAATAAGACTCACAGACAAACTAAAGAGCCGAAGTTTTTTTTAGATTTCGGCTTTTTTTATTACAAACAGAACAAAACATAATCGAAAAATACCGAATTTTAGGATTTTTCAGGTTTAAAAAAAAAAAGAACCCCGAAAAAAAATCGAGGTTCTTTCAAATTTGGGAGTGGGCCAACAGGGACTTGAACCCCGGACCCCCTGATTATGAGTCAGATGCTCTAACCGTCTGAGCTATTGGCCCCAAAAATTCCCTTTTGTTTGGGAGTGCAAATATATGTATTTTTGTACGAAATAACAAAATTTATGATAAAAAATATTATCTTCGATTTGGGCGGTGTGCTGCTCGAAATCTATCCGGAACGCACAATCAATACGTTTAAGTCGTTGGGATTCAAAGATAACGCTGCGTCCGATGCGTTTTTTCGCACACAAAATATTTTTTCGCACATGGAAATAATTCCGAAATCGACTGCGTTTTTTTGTGCTGCCATGAACTCTCAATTCACGGTTTCGCTGCCGGAAAGTCGAATTATTGAACTTTGGAATTTGCTTTTGGGTGATTTTATTTCGGAAACAATAGAATTTGCCAAAATTTTGAAACCGAACTATCGACTTTTTTTACTCAGTAATACAAATGACATTCATTTTGAGGTCTATACAAAACAATTTCACGAAAAATTCGACTTCAAACTGTCAGATTTATTTGAAAAAGTCTATTTTTCGCACGAAATCGGACTTCGTAAACCGAACCCTTCAATTTTCGAACTTGTTTTGAACGAAAATAAATTGAATGCCGAAGAAACACTTTTTTTTGACGACATGCCCGACAACCGAGCTGCTGCCGAACGTCTCGGAATTAAAACAATTGCATTTAAAACGAACGACAGAGTCTCTGTTTTACCTGAAATTACACAATCTATCGTCTTGTAAATGAAGCAATTGAGTTATCAAATTTTAAAAAATATGTGCCTTCGGGCAAATACGAAACATCTACAATATTTGCAAAACCGGAAATTATAAATTGTCCGAAATAGTCGTAAATTTCATATTCTGTCGGTGCAGAAAATTCGAGTAAACGCGACACCTTTGCGCCGTCGACGGGCAAAAACAACACTTCCGGTATGGTGGATGTGTAGCTAAGTTCGTCGGAAAAGCGCGAAACATTCGTATAGTCCGTTTGCTTAATTCGGAAGCGATTCACGCCCGAATGTATTTTTACGGGTAAGGTATATGTCTGTAAATCAGCACTTCCTGTGCCCTGAATTTCGCCAACGGTTTGCCAGTTCTGCCAACGGTATTGCTCTACATAAAACATAAGCGAGCCATGCTCGTTGCGAGTTTGCCATCGCAATGTGTCGTTTGTGTATCTAAAATCGGCAATTTCAAACGTGGTTTTCGGAATGAACACTTCCGGATTTACCATTGAGGGCTTGCAATTTCGTTTGTGAAAAATTTTCAGGTTCAAAACTTCATTGTCTTGCAAGTTTTTTGACACAAAATCAACCTCTAAGATGCTGTTTTTTAGTTGGATATCTATTTTTTTTGAATTTAAAATAATGCTGTCGATACAGAACGTTTGCGAAATCGTATCTCTCGGATTGACGAGATACAAGTTTTCGTTCTTATTCATTCCGTAGAAATTAAGCTGAGCTACGGCATTGAAATTCAACAGAATAACTAAAACAACGAGTATGTGAAAATGTTTATTGAGTTCAGTATAAAAAGTCATAAAGTTGAAAGTTTGTAAAGTTAAATTAC
>DYSM01000496.1 GCA_020718265.1 Draconibacterium orientale
ATCAAGCATATAGGTTGTTTAGCTAAAATAAAACAGGCTTTTTAGACAGGACTCATATTTGATTTCATGTAGATTAATGCTTTTTTTTTAATTGAATGTATTGTCATTCAATAGTCATTCAGTTGTTTTTTTTAGTTCAATTGAATCTCGATTGAATTTCAACAGAATTTCTAAAAACATTCGGAACGAAATTTCGCTATATCTTATAGAAATTCAAAAAGTTATGAGTTTTATTATAAGGACTAAATATCTCGAAAAAAATTATACACCTTCGACTTTGAGTTTTTCCGAATTCTCTGCAATTTGCAGTTGGTCAATCATTTCCTGAATGTTTCCGTCCATAAATGATTGCAAATTATACATGGTGTAATTGATGCGATGGTCGGTGATGCGCCCTTGAGGATAGTTGTAGGTACGAATTTTTGCCGAGCGGTCGCCTGACGAAACCATGGTTTTGCGTTTGCTTGAAATTTCGTCCAGATATTTCTGATATTCAATGTTATAGAGTCGTGTGCGCAACTCTTTCATGGCTTTTTCCTTGTTCTTAATCTGCGATTTTTCGTCTTGGCACGTAACCATCACGCCTGTGGGCATGTGCGTGAGGCGTATGGCTGAGTATGTGGTATTTACGGATTGTCCGCCCGGACCTGACGAGCAGAACGTGTCCACACGAATATCCGAGTTATTTACCTCAATTTCAAAGTCTTCCGCTTCGGGAAGAACTGCAATTGTTGCAGCAGATGTGTGTACGCGACCTTGAGTTTCCGTTTTGGGCACACGTTGCACGCGATGCACGCCCGATTCATATTTCATAACCCCGTAAACGTCTGTGCCTGTGATTTCAAACACAATTTCTTTGTAGCCGCCCTGCGTGCCTTCTGTCATGGAGGTTACGGACATTTTCCAGCCTTTTATTTCGCAGAAACGGATGTACATTCTGTAAAGGTCGCCGGCAAAAATTGCGGCTTCATCGCCGCCGGTGCCGCCGCGCACTTCTACAATAGCGTTTTTACTGTCCTCCGGGTCTTTGGGAAGTAGCAAAATTTTGATTTCTTCTTCCAATTCGTAGCTCTGGTGGATAAGTGTATCTATCTCAGCCTTAGCCATTTCGCGCATTTCTTCGTCGGTTTCAGTCGAAAGCAGTTCTTTGGAGGATTTTAGGTTTTCGGTTGCCGATTTATATTTTTTATACGCATCTATCAGTGGTTCAAGGTCTTTGTATTCTTTGTTCAGTTTTACATAACGTTTCATGTCCGACATAATATCGGGTTTCGTTATTTCAACAGCTACTTCCTGAAAGCGGTGGTAAACGCCTTCCAATCTATTTAAAATTAAATTATCGCTCATTTTTTCCGGAAATTTTCGGGCACAAAGATATGAAAAAAAATGTTTTATTGGTGCTGTTTCAAATCTGCGCAAGAAATATTCTTTGATACTCTTAAAAAATTGTATATTTGCTGTATATTTTTGAAGATAAATCCATGATTAAACAACCGAAATCACATATCCGATTTGATTGGGCTGCGAAGAAAATGCTTCGAGATAAGGCAAATTTTGGAATTTTTGAAGGCTTTTTAAGTGAATTGCTCAAAGATAACATCAAGATACAGAATATTTTAGAGAGTTAAACCAATAAAGAAACTTCGGACGATAAATATAACCGCGTGGATTTATTAGTTCAAAATTCAAAGAATGAACTGATTATCATTGAGATACAGAATACACGTGAGCTAGTGTCATGTCAATCTTCAAATGACGCTACATTGTCCTACGGACGAATGCAGG
>DYSM01000497.1 GCA_020718265.1 Draconibacterium orientale
TTTTTGTTTCCGGCTGTTTTGTTTTCACAGAAAATAAAAATCGAACCGCTCACCTTTGATTTCGGACTTACCGTTACTCGAAAAGAAGGCTATACTATTACCAATGGTTGGCAAGCAAATAAGTTACCCGCAAAATATATTCCCAATATATCAGTCGGCAACATCCGTTACAATCGTTATTTGTCGAGCAAACTGTATCTGGGATATTCGTATTTTGAGCAATTTTTCTTCAAAGATACACTTGATGGCGGTTTAATAAATGTTGATGTGATAGACTCACACACTGCATTTGCGGCATTGCAAACCAATGTGCACTTGTTGCCCATGCTTTGTAACTGCGACTGTAACCGCATTGACCTCTATGCAAGTGTGCATACGGGCGGCGCGTATTCGTTCGGCAAATTTCCCGAGCCGCAAAAAATCATCCCCGAATATGCCGCCGGATTGGGTCTCAAACTTTACACAGGCAAGCATTTCGGCTTTTTCGGCGAGCTGTATTACGGCAAATATGCACACTTCAAAAACACCCGAAGCAATTTTGGAATCAGCTTAACCTATTAAACACACAAGTTGCAAAGCACTTCAAAAGTGCTATGCAACTGTCTTTTTTTTTGAAAATTAGATAAATGAGACCACTCGGATAAGCCGCTTAGCGGTTATTTTTAGAAAAACTTGATATTGATATTCTGATATTTATAAAACCGCTTAGCGGCTAAAAACACTTTTCGGAGTAAACTTATAAATAAAATCTAAAAAATATGAAACACCTTATTTTCGCACTTTTTTGGTTGTTGATTGCGATTTCGGCTTGCCAAAAGCCGCTGGAAATTGAGTTTCCTGCCGTGCAGCCGCGCTTGGTTGCCGCGTGTTTGTTCTCGCCCGACACTGTTTTTACGGTGCGCATCAGCCACACGGCAACGCTCAACGATACCGCCGACCTCTCGATAAACGATGCGAATTGTGAAATTTGGAGCAACACCCAAAAACTTGCCGACCTGCCAAACATCGGAAACGGATTCTACCAAGCACAAACTCTGCGCCCCGAACTCGGCACAAGCTATACGCTCAAAATTTCGCATCCGCAATACGGCGCGGTTACCGCACAAAGTTCTGTTCCAAAGTCATTCCCGACTGTTTTGTTTGCCGAAAAAACAGATTTTGCCGTCATGTACAACAACGACCCGAACATGGAAGGCATTGCTCATAATAAATTGCACCTCGAATTTCGCACAAAACCGGACAGTTTAGCGTATTACGAAACATTTTTGTTCGTAAAACAAACCTACGAAAGCGATGACTACGTTCCCGAATGGACAAGCCTGCAACTTTACGCCCTCGACCAAAACATTCTTCGAGAGCAAATTTTGGAGTACGACCCGCGCATTTTGCCGTTTTCAAACCAAAACACCCAAACCGAAACCGAGCAAGTAAACCTGCTTTACATGCCCAATTGGCTCAGCGGCAGAGACGGCAACTATTCTTACGGAAAACACGAGGTAAAATACGTGTTTCGGCACACAAGTCCCGAACTTTTTAACTATCGCAAAAGTATAATTCAACACAGCTACAACAACATGAATGAACTGTTTTACAGCGTTGGCGACCCCGTGCAACTTTACACAAACATACAAGGCGGCTACGGCATTTTTGCCGGATACACTGAATTTATCGGCGTGATACAAGATACAATTGACGATTATAAATGAGTATTGAGTAGTGAGTAGTTTGTAATTAGTGTTTGTAAGAAAACGTATAAATAATTGAATATGTGTAAATTATAGC
>DYSM01000498.1 GCA_020718265.1 Draconibacterium orientale
ACCCTTATGAAAACTTTGCATCATTCGCAAAAGTTGTATTTGTTGCAAAGTTTTCTAATTTTGGACGTTTTTATTTTTAATTAAATCAATATGAAAAAGTTTTTATCAATTTTAACTTTCGGACTGTTTTTTGCGTTCTCCGCAAACAGTCAAACGACTTTGTTTTCCGATGATTTTGAGGCATTCGCAGCCAACGATTTTGTTTCCGTCTCTGACTATTGGACAACATGGAGCAATAACACAGGCGGAACCGACGATGCTCGAATCAGCTCCGTGCAAAACCATACCACTGATGGTGTAAATGCACTGAAAATTGTCTCCGAAGCTGATATCGTTGGGTATTTCGGGGATAAATCAAGCGGCGCATACACCGTAAATTTCTACATGTTTGTAGAAACCAATAAGGGCGGATATTTTAATATCGAACACGTTTTTGGCAGTAACTGTGCATTCAGTGTAAGTTTTATGAACAACGGAACCGGCACTCTTAATTACAATGACGGAACCGTTCAAAATTTCACATACACCCAGAACACATGGCTTTATGTTTCGATGTTATTCGATTTAGACAGCGACGAAGCTACACTTTGGATTGATGAAGCCCAAATTGCGCAGTGGCAATTCAGCACAGCCGAAGGCTCAACAGAAATGTCAAATGTTTTAGATTGTATTGATTTTTACGGGCACAGCAGTACGGGACAAAATTCATCTTATTTTGTAGATGATTTTGAATTTATAGAATCTCGCCCGCCGGCTACCTTGCCGCAAGAATTTGAAGTAGATGTTACCTCAATTATTACGGATGGTTTAGCAAACGCTTCAGTCAATATAACGAACAGCGGAGAAGATGCTTTAAATTTTGAGGCTTACGCGTATTATCCGAATCCGGTTGCTAAAAATGCAATTAACCAAGCCGTGATTCCGGTAAATAATAAAGAGGTGAAAACTATTGTAATATCTTCGCCCTCAGTAAATAAACTTCCAAAACCAATTGAATTTCGTGATGCAAAAGATACAGATTTGACAAACCTCATCGGCGATGCAACTAGTACCTTAGGCTGGTCAGCCGAAGTCAGCGCGCATGCTGTATCATTGTTCGACCATACAACAGTTGCTGACTATGTGGGTATGGAAGTTTCAAACATCGTTATTTTTTCAGGATACCAAACCTTAGGCTCTTCATTCGTTGAAGTTTGGGAAGGCTATAATTCAACCATTGGCGGACCGTCTGATGTGATTGCAAGTCAAGAATTTGTACCCGCAATTTATGGACAGGAAATAGTTACATTGACATCCCCTGCATTTGTGAACGGAAAAGACCTTTGGGTTGGATGGTCCTTTACACAACCTGCGCAGTCTGGTCCAGACACGCAGGATTATTGCTTGGCTATGGACGAAGGACCTGCTGCGGTTGATAAAAATTATATTCGTACCAGTGTATCATGGTCTGCTGAAAATGAATACGGTAATTTCGGTATCGTTGCTACCCTCACAGGAACCGCAATACCAACTTGGTTGAACATTGATGTAACCTCAGGTTCAATTGCCGGAAGTGCAACGCAAACTATCAATCTAAGCTTCGACCTCACCGGCTTGTCAAGCGGTACGCACACATGTACTTTTGTTGTCGAAAGTAATGACGTGGACGAAGCTTGGTATGAAATTCCTGTAACATTGGAAGTGCCCGCATCGGTAAACGGTGCTACTTCTGCCGCAGTTATGACCTTCCCGAACCCCGCAAACACGGAATTGAACATCGTTTCGGAAGCAG
>DYSM01000499.1 GCA_020718265.1 Draconibacterium orientale
ATCCGTATCTTTTTCATGTAGTTCTATTGTTAAATTGTTAAATTGTTAAATTGTTAAATTGTTAAATTGTTAAATTGTTAAATTGTTTATAGTTAATTAATTAAAAACAAAGAAATTGAATGTTTCTAAAAAAACTCATTGAAACTCTGTGGTAAGCACTAAGCCAAATTAAATTGTATATTTCGTTTCGCCAAGTGCTTAAAATCTATTTAATTACAAAAAGGTTTGCTCTAATAAAAAAAGCACTGGTGCTTAATTATCAATCAACTTAATGCTATCCGCAATTCGTTCGGGGCTTGGCAGCAAACCTTCCAAAGCCTTTGGCAATGTGTGCGTTAAGCTGTAAGTGGAAACTCCAATGGGCTGATTGGCATTGCGCAAGGCATATTCTACACGCGTGCGCTTTTTGTCTTTGCAAATAATAATGCCTATGCTTGGGTTTTCGTCGGGCAATTTTACTTTGTCGTTGAGTAAACTCAAATAAAATTGCATTTTTCCGGCATATTCGGGTATAAATTCGCCAATTTTTAGTTCTACGGCTATCAAACATTTCAATCGGCGGTGAAACAGCAGTAAATCAATAAAATACTCGTCGCCCGTTTCTTCTACTCGGTATTGATTGCCCATGAAACTAAAATCGCCGCCCATTTCAATCAAAAACTGGCGAATGTTATTTACCAAAGCCGTTTCCAATTCACGCTCCGAATGTTTGTCCGCAAGTTCTAGAAAATCGAAATTAAACTCGTCCTTTATAGCTAAAATAGCTTGATTTCGGTAATTTTCGGGCAAAGTTTGCTCAAAATTGGTTTGGTTAGTCAAATACAGCGCATAAGAATTGCCCTCAATTTGGTGGATTAGAACATTTTTTGTCCAGCCGTATTTTCGGGTCATTCGGATATAAAACTCACGTTCGAGGTCGTCTTTGCATTTACTCATTATCAACACATTATGCGTCCAACCAATTTCTGCAACCAATGGTTGCAGAATTTCATTGTGCCGATAATTTTCATAAAACTGCTTCATTAACCACAAGTTACGTTCCGACCAGCCGCTTTGTCCGGGAAATTCTTCCTGCAAATCTTTTGAGAGTTGCTCCACAATGGATTTTCCCCAACCGAATTGCTCTTGTTTTTCTACTATCATACGCCCAATGTCCCAATTCAGTTGTATTGCCTCCGTATTAACTGCTTTCATTGCAGCATATTGCGCCGTGCGAATACGCTGCTTTATGTCAATTATGAATGAGTTGTAGGTTTGTTTTTCGGGTTGCATTTTCAAAATTTTTAATTCTTATGGTTAAATATTTGATTAGCGAATACATTTTTTGTCCAGCCGTATTTTCGGGTCATTCGGATATAAAACTCACGTTCGAGGTCGTCTTTGCATTTACTCATTATCAACACATTATGCGTCCAACCAATTTCTGCAACCAATGGTTGCAGAATTTCATTGTGCCGATAATTTTCATAAAACTGCTTCATTAACCACAAGTTACGTTCCGACCAGCCGCTTTGTCCGGGAAATTCTTCCTGCAAATCTTTTGAGAGTTGCTCCACAATGGATTTTCCCCAACCGAATTGCTCTTGTTTTTCTACTATCATACGCCCAATGTCCCAATTCAGTTGTATTGCCTCCGTATTAACTGCTTTCATTGCAGCATATTGCGCCGTGCGAATACGCTGCTTTATGTCAATTATGAATGAGTTGTAGGTTTGTTTTTCGGGTTGCATAAAAGTTTGTTAGCTTTTTAAATTATTTTGTTTTTT
>DYSM01000500.1 GCA_020718265.1 Draconibacterium orientale
GGAATACTGTTCGTTTTTGCATTCGTGTTTGGGGCAGCAACAGAAACTCAGGCACAATGCAAGGACGAATCCGGTGTTTTTAAATGTGCCGAAATGTTTACGTCTGCCGGTTATACGTTTATGAACAATTTTGTAGTCGAAAGCAAAAAACGCAAAACAGAAGATGACCCGAACGGGCAGGAGTGGAGTGTGGTGTTGCTGCCCGGCAGAAAATACCGATTCTCACTGTGTTGTTATGCCGGAATTGAAGATATTGTGCTGAATTTATACAACGATACCACGCCGGAAGCAACACCAATCTGCTCAACATTTACGAACGGAAAAGATGCCGCTTACTTCGATTACGTAAGCCAGACAGAAGGCGCGTATAAACTTTCAATCCGTTTCAAACCCGGAAAAGGTATCGACAAAAAGTTATGCGCTATCGGCATGTTAGGTTACGGCGGAAAAGTTTCTAAATAAAAGATATTTGCGTTGAAAAAAAATATTATTTTTGCCTCTTCGTTTTAGGTGTATAAATTCTGTTTACGCCTGAGAAATTTTTAAACTTTTAGTGATTATGAAAACAAGATTTCTTTTAAAATCAGTTTTAGCCATTTTCTTTTGTTCGGCAACTTTTGCTGCACTTGCACAAAACGCTTATCCTACGATGACTTTCGGCGAACTGACCCACAATTTTGGGAAAATTAACGAAGTTGACGGTCCGGCAACTTTCACGTTTGAATTTACGAATACAGGAGCGGAACCTATTGTAATTCAGGATGTTCACGCATCTTGCGGCTGCACAACTCCCGAATGGAGCAACAAGCCCGTTTTAGCCGGACAAAAAGGTATGATTAAAGCTCAATATAATCCGGCAGGTCGCCCGGGGGCATTCAATAAATCCATAACCGTAACCTCGAATGCCGTAAACAGCCCCGTTGTGCTGACGATTTCCGGCGATGTTGTAACAAAACCGGCGACGCTTGCTGACGAATATCGTTACGAAATGAACGGCTTACGATTAAAATCGACCAATGTTCACATGGGCGATGTTTTGAGCAACAGTAAAACTACACAAACGATTGAAATTGTGAACGACAGTCAGAACGAAATCAATATCGGATTCAATGAAAAACGCTCAACACCCGAATGTATAAAAATTTCGAGCGAACCCGCAGTTCTAAAACCTCAGCAAAAAGGCGTAATTACAGTTCAATACGATGCTTCTTTAAAAAAAGATTGGGGATATGTGTTCGACAGAATTTATGTAAATGTAAACGGAAGTTCCGATTCAAAACACTTGATAACCGTCAGTGCAACAATACAAGAAGTATTTACGGACGAACAACTCAAAAATCCGCCTGTAATGACTTTGTCAGACGGCAGTTCGTTCAATTTTGGAACACTTAAGCAAGGTGAATCTGTTCATCATGAATTCAAATTCAAAAATACAGGAAAAACCGATTTAATCATTCGCAAAACAAAGGCGAGCTGCGGCTGCACTGCCATAGCACCCCAAGATAACGTAATAAAACCCGGACAAGAAAGCCTTATCAAAACAACATTCAATTCATCGGGAAAATCGGGTCGTCAAAACAAAAGTATAACTATTACAACAAATATTCCGTCGAATCCGACAGTTGTACTAAATGTTGAAGGTGAAGTTATTGTACCTACAAATGTTGAAAATAATACCAACACGAACAGTCCGAAATAAAAAAATCAAACATGATAGTATTACAAACGCCGCGTTCAAAAATGAATGCGGCGTTTTTGTTTAAGTA
>DYSM01000501.1 GCA_020718265.1 Draconibacterium orientale
TCAAGCATATAGGTTGTTTAGCTAAAATAAAACAGGCTTTTTAGACCGGACTCAACTATTCTTACAAACACTAAAAATTATTGTGGCTCGTGCAGCGTGATGCCGGCGGCGAGGCGTTCTTGTGCCGAGTTGAGTGCCAAATCGATGGTTTCAAACACACACGTTTTCTTAATAAGTCCGTCGAACATGCCATTTTTTTCAAAATCGGCAAATAACGTGGGTTGCACACCTGAAATCAGCACTTTTGTTCCGAAGGCTTTGAAGGTTTTTATCAATTCCTTGAAGCGGTGATAGCCTGTGGAGTCAATAAACGGAACGTAACGCATTCGGATAATAATAATTTTTGGGCGAATATTCACTTCCGAAATCTCTTCCTGAAATTGTTGCGCCGCACCGAAAAACAAAGGTCCGCTGATTTCGTAAAGCAAAATTTCTTTCGGGTCGTAATTCAGTTCTTCTTGAAACAGAGCATCTTCGTTGCCGTTTTGAACCGTAAGATTCTTAATCATAAACGAATCGCTCATACGTTTCATAAAAATGACACTTGCCAACACCATGCCGACTTCAATCGCAATTATCAGGTCTAAAACCACTGTGAGAAAGAACGTTGTGAGTAAAACTAAGACATCGACACTCTTGCTTTTCAAAATAGAGCGAAATTGTCGCCACTCGCTCATGTTGTAGGCGACCACTACAAGAATTCCGGCAAGACTGCTCAGCGGTATAAGTTTGGCATACGGTGCTAACACCATCATAATCAGCAACAACGTAACTGCGTGCGTAATACCGGCAATAGGCGTACGACCTCCGTTTTTCACGTTTACGGCGGTGCGTGCAATGGCTCCTGTGGCAGGAATTCCGCCAAAAAGTCCGGACAAAATGTTTGCACCGCCTTGCGCAACAAGTTCCATATTCGGGCGATGTTTTCCGCCAATCATACCGTCGGCAACCACTGCCGAAAGCAACGATTCAATTGCACCCAAAATGGCAATTGCAAACGCCGGCTGAATCAAATCGCGGATAATAGCGAGATTAATGTTCGGAAAATGCGGCATGGACAGCGTGCTTGGAATGGAACCGAATTTGGTTTCAATCGTGGCAACATCTATTTTCAAAGCCCAAACAAGCACGGAACTTACAAGTATCGCAACTAACGAACCCGGTATTTTACTTGAAATTTTGTAAAAATATTTTGTGGCAAGAATCGAAAATGCACCTATTGCAAAGGCGTACCAACTCACGGAGCCGGTGTTTTTAAAATAAAGTTCCCATTTGCCGATAAAATCGCCCGGCACTTTTTCGATGTTCATGCCAAATAAGTCGTTCATTTGTGACGAA
The DNA here is from genome assembly GCA_020718265.1 of Draconibacterium orientale. Classification (GTDB taxonomy): domain Bacteria; phylum Bacteroidota; class Bacteroidia; order Bacteroidales; family JAADGE01; genus DYOJ01. Next base: position 1,339 of record DYSM01000501.1, read on the forward strand.
AAAATAATCACCGCAATGCCGCTCGTGAAGCCGACAATGAGCGGATACGGCACAAATTTGAGGTAATTCCCGATTTTGGCAAGTCCAAGCCCGATGATTATGAAGCCTGCCATAAAAGTCGAAATAACCAAACCTTCCACGCCGTGCGTGGCTACAATGCCGAACACTATGACGATGAATGCGCCCGTAGGACCGCCGATTTGCACGCGACTGCCGCCGAATGCCGAGATTGCGAAACCCGCAACAACCGCCGTAATCAAACCTTTTTCCGGCGACACGCCCGATGCAATCGCAAACGCAATTGCAAGCGGCAATGCCACAATACCAACGACAATACCGGAAACAATATCGGTGGTAAGTTGTTTTTTGGTGATGCCCTGTTTCAAAAGCGTAAACAGTTTTGGCGTAAAATCTTTACTTATTTTCAT
>DYSM01000093.1 GCA_020718265.1 Draconibacterium orientale
AGAAATTTTTTCCATCGTAAACAAAGTGTAAAATGTTCAGTTTGAATCGAAATATCAATCACCAAATTTATTTAAAAATCCAAAATCAAAAAAAAAATTCACCCTAAAAAAAGAAAATTAGCTTGCCGGCAAACAATTTGATACATTTGTATGTTCAAAAGCAGAACTTGCATTCTTTCTACAAAATTTGCTTTATAATGTATTTCTGCCTGAAAATCTGTTTGATACATAATTATGAGACTGATATAACTTGACAAATCACATTCAACATATTCTTCAGAAATTACTGTTTTTTATATTGATAATCAACAGTTTAATCGCTTTCCCGCAATACCGTCAGGATTGGGCAAAACAGTTCGGCGGCGATAAGGCGGATTATGCATATACGGGCATTCAGGACAGCGAAGGACGTTTCGTATTTGCCGGCAAAGTCGTTAAAAAACAGACTGATACGTGGGTTTTGGTAACAGATTCCAAAGGAAACGAAATTTGGGGCAAAACGTACGAAGACAGTTACATCTCGGGCGCAAACCAAATTATTGAAACCTCCGACGGAAATTACATGCTCGCCGGTTTTGTGCAGAAAAAAAAGCGCGACCGAAACTTAAATGGCTATTTGATGAAAATTTCTAAACAAGGTAAACCTCTGTGGCAGAAACGTTTCGGCGGCGATTTTGAAGACGTGCTGACCGATGTTGTTGAAACAGCAGACGGCGGATTTGTGGCTGTCGGCTACTCGTTTTCAAACCCCGACGAAGAAAAATCGTTTTGGGTGATTAGCGTCGAAAAATCGGGAAATTTGAAAAAAGAAATTCAGTTCGGTGATACCGATGAAGATTGCGCAAACGCCGTGATTCGAACCTCCGACGGAAATTTCATCGCGGGAGGCTATGCGTTTTCGGGTGCCGGAAAAAATATGCGCCTCATAAAATTTACTCAAGACTGTGAGGTTCTGTGGGATATGCCGTCGGAATACGAGGACATTCGTGAAATTCACGACCTTATTGAACTCAACGACAGCAGCGTTGTGGCTGTTGGAACAGAACGTGTGAAAGGTTTTGATTATGACGGCTTTATGTTGCGTTTCAAGAATAACGGCGATACGATTTCATCGCGCAAATTTGGGTACGGTGCTTGGGATGAAATTACGTGTTGCGCCAAAACCTTCGACGGAAATTTGGTGTTCGGCGGTTTTGAAAAAGCCGGCAGCGATTTCTCCGATTTCTGGATGCGCAAAGTATCTTACGAGGGCAAAGAACTCTATTTCGACACCTACCGGCGCAGCAGTATCGACTTTCCGGAAGCCATTTTCGAGGCATCGGACAACGGAATTATTCTTACAGGGCACACGTGGCACATTGAACAAGGTTGGGATTATGCTGTTTTGAAATACAAAGATGCCAACAAAACCGATGTTCGTTTCCGAAAACCCGAACCGCTCATTGCCACAACGCCGACATCAAAATTTGAGATAAAAGCCTGTATTACAAGCTTTACCGAGCCGCTTCGGGCAGACGTAATTGTAAACGGCATCATACAAGTTGCCGATGCCTACAGCTCGTTCAGTATGTCGGAAAGCGACTGTATGTTTCCTGTCATAACCGAGATAAAACTTAAACCCGGCTTAAACAAAGTTACTGTTGCCGTGAAAGATAAGCGAGGCAACATTGTAACATCCGACCGAACGGTGTATTATATTCCGTCTTCAGAGATGAGCTGGTAAACAGCGTTTGTAAGGAAAAGTTTAAATATTTGACTTCGTGTAGATTATACTTGTTTTTTAACGGAATGTATTGTCAAATAGTAGTCATTTTTTGTTTTAATTTAATTTTGACTGTATTTCAACAGAATTTCTAAAAACATTCGGAACCGGATTTTGCTATATCTTACAGAAATTCAATAAGTTATGAGTTTTCTTACAAGCACTGACTATAACCAACACATTGTTAGATATTTACACGTTTTCTGACAAACACTCTTTATGGTTTTGCTTTACAACCGCTTTAACGCCAACTTTACGAGGGTTTCGATGTCGGCGGCCGGTTGTTCTTTGAGTACACTTTCGATAGCTTTTTCGGCATTCTTTTTTACAAATCCGAGCATGACCAAAGCAGCGATGGCTTCGTCGGACGCACGATTTGCCGAGATGTATGTGCTGCCGTCGGCGGTTTCGATTTCGGTTTTGGCAATTTTGTCTTGTAAATCTACAATAATGCGTTGCGCAGTTTTTTCGCCTATGCCTTTGACACTCTTGATTTTACGCAAATCTCCCGTTTCGATGGCTTTTTTTAACTCGCCCGGCTCCATCGACGACAGCATCACGCGTGCAGTGTTCGCGCCCACGCCCGATACTGAAATGAGCAGGCGGAAAATTTCGCGTTCCGATTTGTCGAAAAATCCGTACAAATACGTTTCGTTAGAAATCGTGTTTACGGCAAGGTGCGCAAACAATTTTGCAGGCATGTCGAGTTTCAATTTGCCGTAAGTAACGAGCGAAATTTGCAGCGCATACCCCACGCCGCCGGCATCAATGACGGCGTATGTGGGGTTGAGTTCTGCTACTTTTCCTGAGAAATAGTCGTACATATTTTTGTCAATTTATTGTCATTCGGTTGTCATAAAGTTGTCAAACAGTAGTCGTTCCATTGTATATTAACTGAATTTCTGCCGAAAACCAAGAATCTATTACTCCGTTGTTGTACAGCACAATTGCAGACAGAGCAAGTTCATTGGTGAGGTCGTAATTTACGCCCGCGCCGGCTGACAGGTAAACGTTTACAGCTGAGCCTTTGAAATCGTAATCTTGCACTAAAGTCGTTGCTTTATGGTCTTCGCCGAGATAAACATTAGCTACAGATTCCAATTCCACAGCGGGAGCAACTCCGAAATCTATCAAGCCTTTCAGGTTGTCGGCAATTGTGAATCCTGCTTCAAACATAATCGGAATTTGCACGTAACGCAGCCTGGGTTCGTAAGTAAATGACGGAACTGTCAGAATGTTTTGAGTAAACCGCGAAGTTTGCCACGTAAACAAAATACCGGCATCGACATTAAAATTTTCGCCGAAATAATGTTTGAAGGACGGTCCGAATCCGATGGACGGGACTACGCCGCCGCCTGTGTAGGTTAGCGTACCGTTATTTTTAACTTTAGCCCACGAGAGCATCGGAGTAACTTTTGCGCCAAAAGCGTTTTGGGCTGAGACAGTGTATGTTCCGAACATTAAAATTGCCGCAAGGGCGAGCATAACGTTTTTCATGTCTAAATGTTTAAATAATATTCTCGTCAAAAGTATAAAAAATATCGGAATACATGAGTTTCATTCCAAAGAATCATGTTCTAAGTTGTTAATTCAAGAAAACTCATAACTTGTTGAAATTCTGTAAGATATAGCGAATTTTCGTATCCGAATGTTTTTAGAAATTCTGTTGAAATTCTGTTGAAACTATTAAAAAACAGCGGAATGACTGTTGAATGACCACTGAATGACAAAACATTCAATTGAAATATAGCTATAATCTACATGAAATCAAATATTTAAACATTTTCTTACAAACACTAAGTTCGTTTTTTGGTGGTTTTTCTTATTTCAAACTGTCCATTTTTGATTTATTTGCAAAAAAGCGATTGAACTCTTTTCGATAAAAAAAGCCGATGCCTTGCGTGTAAGGTGCTGTTTCATAGCTTATATCGCGGTTTGATTTGTTAAACAGCTTCATCCGGACGGAACCTTCGGGCGTGAGTTTTATTTCTGCATCAAAATCGCCCACAACATCGCCGGCTGTGTTGCGGTAATCGCCTTTTGCAACATTTCCGTTGATGGTTACGCGGTCGTTGAACAGCTCCGTTGAGAAATCAAGTTCGATTTCATCGGCATGTGTTTCGGCATTTTTATTGTAATTCAGGTCGATATCGACTTGGTCGGAAAAAACCGAAATCAGCGAACCGAGTTGTCCGCTAAGTATTTGACCCACATTTAGTTCAGGCAACTCAGAACTCTCTTTTTCAAGTCCGGGCAAAGGCTGAAATTTTCCCAAAACAAGCAACGACAGAAATTGCTTATTCAAATCGCTTTCGGGCAAATTTCGTAACTTGCTGTTGTATTTTTCGCCGAAACCACCTATTTCAACGCCGAACTTAATTGTCGGATTTTCAACATATTGGCTCATATTTATCATACAATTTACCGGATAATATACATCTTTTGCAAAATCGGCAAGTGTCAAATCATACAAGCGCACACGACGCATCGGGTAAAACGCAGCAATACTCAACACTGCATTGTAAGGGTCGCCCTGCCACGAAAGTTTGCTGTCCGGTGTTACTCCAAATTTCATGTTATATACTTGTGCCAAAGTGAGTTGGTATTCGCCCTTGCCAATCACATAATCGCCGGTGATTTCGATGTCGCCTTGCGGATTTGTGCTGATATGCAAATCGCCTATGCCTTGTGCCGTAATGGCATCTTTGCCGTCCGAAGACATTAGAATTTTGAATTTGGTTTCCGAATTTATGAGCAAATTCATATCCACATTAACTCCTGTAAAACTCTGATATTGAACTACATTCAACATGTCAGAACGTTTTTCTACAAAACTCATCATTTTACTGTTATCGCCCGATTCGTTTATATCTGTTTTTACCACAAGTTCCGATTCGGGCAAAGTTTCTATTCGAGCCGTTAAATTTGTTACATCGGGCGTGCCCAAAATTTGCGCATTGCCCGCCACGTATAGCTTTCCGTAAAATAATTCTTCAGTTGAAGCTGATGTATTTAGAGCTGTAAATTTTTTTGTGGCGAAATTTATGTCAAATTCTATGTTGTTGAAATTCTTATGTTTAAAAAATGCACTAAACGTTGCTGTGTTGCTTTCGGCATCCGATATTTCTGTTTCAGAAATTTGCATCATGCTGTTATTCAACGCCAAGATTGTTGAAAAATTTAATTCCGTGTTCAAATATGCAATATTCATCCGGGCTTCGCGCAAATGCAAGGTTGCATCCCATTGTAAATCAGACAAATTTCCGTAAATTTGAGCAAAGCCGTTTGCGTGTCCGTTTTCTAAAATAATATCGTTTCCTAAAAAATTTTGAGCAATTGCCAAGTCTAATGTATTGATAACAAGACTAATATCGGCAATATTTTCGTTAGAAACAGTTCCTGAACACGTAAAACGATTTTTACCGTTTTGTGCCAGAGCCTCTACAGACATGTTTGCAGCGGTGTCTGCCGAAACGGATATCGACAAATCTCCAAAGTCTTGTTTATTGATATTCAATTGATTAACATAGCCAAGAAGTTCAAAATACGGCGTTCCGGCAGCAGCATATACATTGACAGTTCCGTTCAAAAAACCGTGCGCCTCGATGCCGGAATTCTTTGTAAATGATTTTAGAGAAGAAATATCCAACTCGCTGACATTCAGCTCTAATAAATCGTTTGGCGACTGACCGAGAATTCCCGAAACCGTTATTTTTTGAGTTCCGTTTAGCATCTCAAAATGCTCAATTCCAATGTGTTCGGAGACTGTCCATAGATTATCTGCCGAAATTGTCCAAGGTAAGTTAGCTAAAGTGAATTGGGTTGGTTCAAAACGGCTTTGTGTTTTTAATATATCTTGCTGATAATCAAATACAGTGCGCACAAAAATATCGCCGCCGTACACAACAGAATCTGTATTTTGAACGCTTAGCGCCGAACTCATGATATTTTCGGAAATTGAACCTTCATAATGAATGCGCTGCAAATCGAAACTGCCGTCTTTCGTGAAATATCCCGCATTTGCACTGATTGTCAGTGCGTTATTATTTGTAAGCGTTTCAATTTTTATTTCGGTTAAACTGTCCGCGCCAATTTTCAACACCGGAATTTGGATAAGCATATCGAGCGAAGCATCATCGGTTTTGAAAAACGCTTCGGCGTGAGTGCCATTGCCGATGCTGTATTCGGGAAAGAAAAATTGATTGATTTTCTGCATATTATGAAAATCTATCGTAAAGTTAAGAATCCGATTTTTATCATCAGCGAGTTTTTTAGGGTCGAAACTTTCCGTGTAAACCGGAATATATGCCGATAAAAATTTCTTAGATGATTCTTCTAAAGTGTTGAATTTGAACGTTCCGCGCAAATCCGCTTCGAAAAAATCCGATGATAGTTTGAAAACACGCTCGCGCCGTGTGTGTTCGGTATTTAAGATTACCGAGGCTACGTGGAGGCTGTCGCCCGGAATGCGGTAGGTGAGGTCGGAGAAACCGGCAAAACCTGAAATATTGTCAAGTGAATTGCCTATAAATTCGGCATCAAATTTTGCACGGACAATTGCAGTGTCGTGCGATTTATCAAAGTTTAGCTGATTCAAATCGGCGTATTTAAGGTCAAAATGCAATGTTGCAGCCTCCGTTTTTGTGTTAAATTCCGCTTTGCCTTTCAGTTTCGCATGTTGGTCATTAACGTAAAAATCTGAGCTAAATGAATTTTTAGTAAAATTATTTAATATATTGATTGACTTATAGTTATAGCCATTTATCAGAAGTGAAGTGCAATTGATGTCCGATTTGAACTCTGTTAAATCTCCGTTTTTCAATTGAATTGCATTTTTGCCTGAAAATGAAATTGTTCCCAACATCGGCTCTCCCGAAATTTGTCCGAGATTCAGCGTAGCATCTTGAAAATCAGCGCGAATGTCAGTCGTATTTGTAATACTGTCCGCTTTGTAAAAAATATCTGTGTAGAAATTTCCGAGATTGCTTTCAAAGATTCCTATAAGCGATGATTCGTTGCCCCTGTTTGATACTTTACCGGAAAAATACACCTGTTTAAGCGATGTAAGTTCTTGTGGAATAGGAACTTCTACATTAAAGTCTTTCAATGTTTTCTTGAAGTCCGATACATTCACTCGCAACTCCTGAACAAATGCCGAAATATCCAAAGAATCCAAATTTTTGAGGTTATCGATATTTATATCTGCGTATAAATCAGAGCTTTCGCCTAATTCCAAAAACATATTTCGCACAACGGCGTTGTTTCCGGTATAAACGGCTTCGGCTTCAAAATTTATATAGAAATCCGCTTCGGCAAAGTGCGGTTCAAAGAGTGCAATTTCGGATGTATGAAGGTATGCGTTGTCCAATTTCATTTCAAAAAAAGGCTTTTTGTTGATTTCAGAATACCGAATTTTTCGAGATTGAATGGTTGATTTATCTGTGATTATTAGCAACTTATCTACAAAAATATTCTCATCGGAATATGAAATATTAAATTTTGACTCCGTAATATCTAGACCGCTTTTTTCCTTAAATGACAAGTTTTTAATTTCTGCCGAAATCGAATCATCGAACGCTAAATTGTCTATATTTAACTCAAAATCAGAAATATACATATCTTCCGGCATAAACGTAAGTACAGAATCGCGCAACTGTCGCACACTTAAATTTTTGTAGCGCAAACTGCCGTTTCTTACGCGAATATTTTTGCAAAAAATTGGCGAAGTCGTTTCATTTTCAGTCATTTGAGAAGAATCTGTCTCTGACGAGAAATAATCTGCAAGAAAATCGAAATTCGTATTTCCGACCGAATCAGTTTTGACGAAAAATTTCGGGTTTGTAAAGGTTATTGTGTTGAATGACAATAAATTAGATTTATTTGCTTCTACGCTCAAATCTTCAAAAAAAGCCAACGTATCTTTATTAAAATCTAACACACACACATCTCCGATTCGATAGTGATTTCCAAAAGACAGATGCACAATTCCGACTGAAATTTCAGTCTTCAAAATGTTTGATAAATAAGCACTTACACGTTTTGTAAGGTAGGTTTGAACCGGTGGGCTGTAAAATATTAACGCTCCGAACGATGCAAGAAACATTGCAAAAACAATAATCAGCATCAAAATTATTTTCAAGCGTCGGCGCATAAAACTGACTGAATTTCAATGTGCTAAGTTATGAAATTTTAGCAATTTCTCAAAAAATCGGAAATTTTCCGAATTCTGTGTCTGAAATGTGTTGCGGAATAGCTAAACCGCTTAATTTTTTGCGCAAATTTCTCATAATTTCAATTTCGTTTGAAATATTGCAACTATAAGATTCTAAACCAGTTACTGCATCACAATGATAAATATAATAGGGTTTTAATGAAAGATATATCAATTTTGAAAATAACTCATAAAGTATTGATTCTGAATTGTTTATATTTTTAAGAAATACGGTTTGTGAAAGCAACATTACAGGAAGTTTTTTCAAAACATCCTGTGTTTCAATGACTTCGGGAGTTAATTCATCGGGATGCTCGATGTGTAAAAGTATAAAAACAGCTTTGTGTGCCGAAATAATTTTTATGGTTTCAAAGAGTTCTGTATATATCGTATTTTATGAAAATGAGGTAGTTACAAGGGTAGGCGAGTGCCAATTCTTACGATTTTGATATGTTCAATGTTTGAAATTTTTATCAATATTTGTTCTGTTTGTTTTGGAGTATAAAGCGGGTCGCCGCCCGAAAGGATTACATCATTAATTTGCTTATTATCAGACAAATAACGATGGATATTCTCAATATCGCCTTCGGATAAATCGCCTTCAGAACTGCCGATTTGACGAATTCGTGTGCAAAACCTGCAATGCGAGGCGCAGCGGTAACTTACTTTGATTAAAGCTCTGTTGAAGTAATTGTGTATCAGCCATTTAACAGGTTCATGTGAGTCTTCTTCGAGCGGGTCATTGGGCTGTGTCGAATGGCTTTTTCGCGAGGTGTATTGCAGAGCGAAACTTTTTTTGTCGAGATTCTTGCGTATGTGAGGCGTGATTTTTAGAGTCATGTGTAACGTTCGGAAAATTTATTTAAAGTGCTGATTGACAATAATTTTGCTTGATACATTTCTGCTGATATTAAGTGAATATCAGATAAAATTTGTCCAATCTCGGAGTAGTTTTCGTCAATAGTTCCTACGCATTTTCCACCTGCTTCGCGTATAAAACGCCATGCAGCTTTGTTCAAAACAGGTTTTTTTACGGTTGTAGCCAAAATATAATCGTGTGTTTTAAAAGCTTCATTTGCAATCTGATACGTTGTTTCGGAAGCAGCGAAACCGGAACTTGGTAAAAATGCTAATTGTTCAAAATAATAAATTCGTTTCGCTTCAATTTCAGAAATATCAATTGTCCATTTTGCTTGATTTATTTTTTTCCAAATTTCGGATTCCGTAACATTTTCGTGAGGCAAAATTATTGCAAATCCCACAGCTTCAATGTGTTCCGCAATAAAGACAATTCCGTTTGCAATATAATATTTGTAAGTTTCAATATCCGTTCCGAGAATAAAACCGCCGGTTGCTGTTTCAAGATTTTTGGGCATCGGCAGTGCTACTTTATTTCTCATAAACTGTTCAGTGTCAGAAACTTCCGCTTTTCTGATGTTTACTTTTCCGATTCAGTTTTCCATATAATTTTCGGACCTTTAAGTTGTTGTAAAATTGCGCCTGTCAATGTATTTACCCTAATATTTGAATTGAAATTTTCGGGCAATTCTACTCTTTTTTTCGGCAACTCGAACCACGAAATTACGGGATTTACATGATGTGTTACATGTTCGTTAAAGTTCAGTAACACATTACGAAACAACCGGTTAGACTTTAAAGCTCTTGCGTGATATTTGTTATTTTCGCCCATCGTAGTGTCGTAATGAAACACATAAATGAGCATTGACCAAATCCAGGCAAATGCCACCATTGGATAGCCTAATGCGTGCAAGTAAATTTCATTGCCGGCAAAATAACAGATTGCTAAATGGAATGCAATTCCGCCGCCAAACTGCATGATTGAATTAAGTTGGTCTGCGAGTGTCCAATCGTCAAATGCCGGCGAAATTTTTTTGCTAAGTTTCATAGGTACAAACAGAAACAATAATACAGAAATTAAAGAATGCAAGAAAAATCCTGCTCCTAATACAGCAAAATACCGCAAAAAATTGAAATATAGTTTACTCTAAATAGTGCTTGTAAGAAAACTCATAACATGTTGAAATTCTTTACGATATTGCGAAAT
>DYSM01000502.1 GCA_020718265.1 Draconibacterium orientale
AAAAAATAAAAATGACTTTTGCACCCGTATTTTTAACAAAATTAAACACGTTTTTTTTTGAAAATCAGAAATTTATACCTTATTTTGCTGATGATTTCAGCAATGGTATTCGCAGGGTGCGAGAAGAGTGAAATGCAAACGGAGGCGGTTCCGACAACACAAAAGACCGAACTTCCTATGCTTAAAGTGCAAGACGGGATGCCGGTATTTGAGAGTGAAGAACAGTTTGATGAAACAATAGATGCAGTTTCTCACTCAACCTACCAGCAACTTGATGAATGGGAAAAGAAACTGGGTTACACATCCTATCGCACTAAGTTGAATTTTTTCAATATAGAAATGGAAAAATACGGTAAGGATATCACCGAAGAGACGCTGAACATACTTCTGCAAGAATATTCCGATGTTGTCGTATTGAAAACCGATAAAGATGGAGAAAGTTATATACAACCTATCATCAATGATAAAATCAATGAAACAATTTTCAATAATGTAAGAATGTATTCTACGAATGATAGGCTTTACTATACGGACAGTAATGCGCTTTACAGTATAGATAAAACATTAAAGAACATGGTTTCAGATATTTCGAGATTTGGGAAGGTTGAATATCAACGAAATTCTGCAGAAAAGGGAATGCATCCTACAAAACTGGTTGCCGATTTTGAATATGGTGAGCCAGGTTGCAGAAATGATAGTAAAGTCAAGATTGAAATAGAAGCGATTGCTTATGTGTATGGGAGTTCGCAGCGGTATGATGTAAATGTAGTCGTACGTGGCTATGATAGACGTGTTTGTGTCTGGTATAATTACAAAACTACACTACAATTCAGAGATGTAGAAGGTGTGGTTGATTATGGATATAACGGCTCAAAAACATTCTCAATTGCTGACGATGATACAGGAGGCGTTGAACAGCACAAATTAGAAGGACAACATAGACTTGTTGATGGAACATATCAAGGTTATTTCGGGTTTATATCTGCACATGGGCGAGGTAAAAGCAGAGGAACCGGCTTAGGTTGGGCAGAAATAAATTGGAATTAAAATAGGTAGAACGTAGATATTAATGAAAAATATTGTCATCTTCATAATTATCACACTGAGCGTGCAAGTTTCGTACGCTCAATTTTCCGTTTCCGCGCAGGCGGGAGGCGGTGCAAACGGGCAACTGTGTTATCTGTATCATATAGGCAGAACAAATCTTACCGATGATATGAATTTGGGAACTTCGTACACGTATGAAGTTTCTGCGATAGTCGGATACAAGATTTTGAAACGCATTGAATTTCAGGCTGCCCTTGGCTATTTCGAGCGGGCATTCAAATACAAAACGGAGGGCATAACTAACCGAAACCGGTTTCTGAGTTTACCTATACGGTTGAAATTCGGCAGCCAAAAACCGGTGTACGGGCTGTTTTCTTACGAAACTAATTTTTGGTTAAATGCACAATATCCTGACGTAACTGAACATGTTACCGACTCAAGACTCAACAACTCGTTTCGGCTCGGGATAGGTTTTACGCTTTCCGAAAAAGTTCAAATCGAATTTTCGGCATATTCAGACTATCTGCCTTATCAGCAATTTTTAGCATTCGGAAATCGTCAAGCATTTTACAACTATGGGATGGTTGGTTCGGTTTCTTATAAAATTTTTGAAAAATAGTAACATTGAATGAAAAACCTATTATTAGTATTGTTTTTGTTTCCGGCTGTTTTGTTTTCACAGAAAATAAAAATCGAACCGCTCACCT
>DYSM01000503.1 GCA_020718265.1 Draconibacterium orientale
CAATTACATGGTTGGGACGAATTAGATGTTATTCTTTTTTCGGGCGATGCCTATGTGGACCACCCCGCTTTCGGTGCGGCGGTTATCGGGCGAATATTGGAGGCAGAAGGACTTCGGGTGGCAATTGTTCCGCAACCGAATTGGAAAGACGATTTGCGTGATTTCAAGAAATTGGGAAAACCTCGCTTATTTTTCGGCGTTACTTCGGGAAATATGGATTCGATGGTAAATCATTACACGGCAAATCGCCGTCTGCGTTCCGATGATGCGTACACTCCGGGCGGAATTGCAGGATTTCGCCCCGATAATGCTACAATTGTTTATACGCAAATTTTGAAAAAATTATTCCCCGATACACCTGTTGTTTTAGGCGGAATTGAAGCGTCGCTGCGACGTTTGACGTATTATGATTATTGGGAAGATAGACTGCGACCCTGCATTTTGGCAGACAGCAAAGCAGACCTGCTGGTTTACGGCAACGGCGAAAATGCCGTCATCGAAATTGCACGCCTGCTTGCGAAAGGTGTTGAATTTCCCCAAATTCAAACCGTTCCGCAAACTGTTTTTCTCGTCGATGAAGACGAAAAAACAGCAGGCAATAAAAGTTTGGAAACACGCCTGCTGCATTCTCACGAAGAATGTTTGGCCGACAAAATTAAATTTGCCGAAAACTTCAAACATATTGAAATTCAGAGTAACAAACTTCATGCCAAACGTCTTATACAAAAAGTACAAAATAAGTCGATAATTGTAAATCCGCCGTACAGCAAGCTTTCTGAGAAAGAAGCAGATAAGGTTTACGATTTACCGTACACCCGATTGCCGCACCCGAAATACGAAAAACGAGGAAAAATTCCGGCTTACGAGATGATTAAATTTTCGGTGAACACACATCGAGGGTGTTTCGGTGGTTGCAGTTTTTGTACAATTTCGGCACATCAAGGAAAATTTGTGATTAACAGGTCCGAAAAATCTATTTTGAATGAAGTTGATGAAATTACAAAGATGCCCGATTTCAAAGGTCATATCACCGATTTGGGCGGACCTTCGGCAAATATGTACCGAATGCAAGGACACGATTTATCGATTTGTGAAACCTGCGAACGCCCATCGTGCATTTTCCCTAAAATTTGTAAAAACCTGAATACCAATCACAATGCTTTAACGGATTTATATCAAAAAGTAAGAAAAAATCCTTTGGTAAAAATGGCAACTATCGGAAGCGGAATACGTTACGATTTGCTGATTGATGCCGAAAATCAAATAAAGGGAGATAAATTGCGTTATGCCGAAGAATTGATTAAATACCATGTTTCCGGTCGCCTCAAAATTGCCCCGGAACACACGGCAGAACGAGTGTTGAAAACGATGCGTAAACCATCGTTCAAATTGTTCTATATTTTCAAAAAAGTGTTCGACAAAATCAACATCGAAAACGGTACAAAACAACAATTGATTCCGTATTTTATTTCGAGCCATCCCGGAAGCACCGACGAAGATATGGCAGAATTAGCCGCCGAAACGAAAGCTCTGAATTTTCGCCTCGAACAAATCCAAGACCTCACTCCCACTCCGCTCACAGCGTCATCGGTTATGTATTACTCAGGCGTTCACCCCTACACGCTCGAAAAAGTTTACACGGCACGAACGAAAGAAGAAAAACTGTCGCAACACATGTTTTTCTTTTGGTACAAAAGCGAATTTAGAAATCAGATTATGAAAAAATTACAAGCTCTCAACCGAAAAGATATTAT
>DYSM01000504.1 GCA_020718265.1 Draconibacterium orientale
TTTGATTTTGAATTTTTATCGAAAATAGTGTAAAAATACAGTCCGTTTTCTAAATATTCCAAGCTTATGTATTCTTCGGATGACAGAATCTCGGTGCTCAAAATTGTTTTTCCGGAAATATCTACAATTCGCAGACTTGATTTTTCTAAGCCTGAAAATACTAAATACGAACTAACAGGGTTCGGATAGACTGAATAATTTGAATTTTGCGAGAAAACACTTGACGGGGTCTCTGTATCAAAAGTAAATGTAAATGAATTTGAAGCGTTTTCTTGTTCGGAAACTTTAATGGTTACATAATCTCCTATATTCAACGTGTTACCTATTTGAAAATGTGTGTCTATTGAAGTTGTTGAACTTCCGCCGGCGAGCACTCCGGTCGTTCCGATTTGTTTCGGAGGAGTTCCGTTCAGCGGAACGCATACTCCAATTGCACAAACCCCGATTTCTCCTTGCCAATTTTCGGCAACTATGGTGTAGTTGATTGAACCTGTCGAATTGTTTTTTATCAAAAAGCCAAGTTCAAAGTCTATCTCGGTGGATAAGTGATATGAGCCGCCGTTTGTGAGCGGATTTCCGTTTTCGTCAGATACTGAAATCTGGCTGAGACTTAAACTTGTTGATAGTAATAAAGCTGTGAGAAATAATATACAATTTTTCATTTTCGGTTAAATTTATGTTAAACAGACTATTTGAGATTAAAAAGAAAACCCCGACAGTTTATACATTGTCAGGGTTTTTTTTACTTTATTTAGAAATAACTAATTTTTTTACACAAATTACATCTACGTCAGAAATTTGAACAAAATAGATACCGCTCAGATTTGAGGTATTGATTTTGTTATTTCCGGCTTTGGCGTTCGCAGTATAAACTATTTTACCTGAAATATCGGATATTTGAACCTTGGCATTTTTAGCTAATTCAATATTGATATGGTCTTTTGCAGGATTTGGGTAAATACTTACGGCGGCATCGGCAGTAGTCGTAATATTGGACGTAATAAACATTTTTTTGTCTGCGTTCAAAACTTCTCCCGTTGCTTGGTCTATTAATAACCCAACTATGTACATTTCATTTTCGTCATAATCTGGAGAAACGGAGTAGGTGTATTGATAAGCATGCGTTTCGCCGGCGTTAACAGTTGCCGGAACGCTGTTTTCTGTTCCGTTCCATCCGCCAAGAATTTCTCTGGCAACGTTGTTGTAAACCATATCTGCAGCGGGTACCGGATTGGGTAAACTTTCATAACCTCCCATTGGTCCATAAGTGCCGCCTGAGTAATAATTTGCTTGTCTATATCCGGTTGTTGTTCCGGTAACGTTATTTTCAGCAATTACGGCATTAAATCTAACATCTGTCATTCCTGCTAAGAACTCAGCACTTACAGAAAACGATACTTGGCGAGTTTCAGCATCCCATGCCATATCTGTAACCTCAACAGAAACCGGTACGACTTTGGCAATTTCTGTATTATAATATTCTTCAAATTCTGAGGGGTCAAACGCAGTTCCGCGATTTACCAATGCAGAAGGGTAGCCTTCAATATAATTTCTGATTTGACCGTCGTAATAAGCATTCGTCATTGGGTCTCCGTTATGAACTGCAACTCCGACCCAAGTATCGGGGTAGGTTTCGTTCATGTATTCCATAGCGACGTGCCCTCTTACGCACCAGCCGCACCAAGTTCCGGTTGCTTGCTCGCCGAATATTTTACGAACGGGCATGTATGAAAGTGCTGTAACGTTTGAAGT
>DYSM01000505.1 GCA_020718265.1 Draconibacterium orientale
TAGTATTGAAAAGGGCTTTTAAAAATTGTTTCCCTTTAATCGAATTGAATTTAATTTTTTTGTTACCGCGTAACATACGATTAAAATCTAATCGAACAGAAATAATATTTTTAAAAGCCCTTTGAAAAAAGGATATATCTTATTGAATATAAGTAACTCAATTTATGTTATATGTCGAAAACAATTCCCTGTGCCAATTGTATATCCGTTCCGTAATTTATGGTATTTGTTTGGCGTCGCATGTATGCTTTCCAAGAATCTGAGCCGCTTTCACGTCCGCCGCCTGTTTCTTTTTCGCCCCCGAAAGCTCCGCCGATTTCTGCACCCGAGGTGCCGATATTGATATTGGCAATTCCGCAATCCGAGCCCATTTCCGACAGAAAATATTCTGCTTCACGCATATCCAAAGTAAACAATGCCGATGAAAGTCCTTGCGGGACACCGTTGTTGAGTTCTACAGCTTCTTCAATGGTTTTGTATTTTATAAGATATAAAATGGGGGCAAAAGTTTCTTCTTGTACAATATCGTAATGATTTTCTGCTTCTGCCAAGGTTGGCATCACATAATTTCCGGATTCAAAGCCTTTGCCTTCCAAAACGTTACCGCCAAAAATAATTTTACCGCCGGCTTTTTTTACTTCTTCAACCGCATGAACAAAATCGCCGACTGAGGTTTTATCTATTAACGGACCGACTAAGGTTTGCGGATTGAGCGGGTTTCCAATTTTCTTG
The DNA here is from genome assembly GCA_020718265.1 of Draconibacterium orientale. Classification (GTDB taxonomy): domain Bacteria; phylum Bacteroidota; class Bacteroidia; order Bacteroidales; family JAADGE01; genus DYOJ01. Next base: position 733 of record DYSM01000505.1, read on the forward strand.
GCAACCTGTTCGTAGGCTTTCAACATTCGTTTTTTTACATCTTCATAGATATTTTCGTGAATTATCAGGCGACGTGTCGAAGTGCAACGTTGTCCGGCTGTTCCTACCGAGCCAAAAACGGTAGAAGGAATTGCTTTTTCAACATCGGCTTTGTCCGAAATAATCACGGCATTGTTGCCTCCGAGTTCCTGAATAATGCGACCGAGTCGTTTGCCAACGATACTGCCGATTCGTTTGCCTACTGCCGTAGAACCTGTAACCGAGAACAGCGGAATGCGATTGTCGGCAGCAAAATTATCGCCTAAGACCGATGATTTTGCAACAATTAAATTGAAAACGCCTTCCGGGACATTATTTGTTTTTAATACGCCGGCTATCATTTTCTGAACGGCAAGTGCTGTTAAAGGTGTTTTGGAGCTGGGTTTCCAAATCACAACATCTCCTGCAATGGCTGCTATCATTGAGTTCCAAGCCCATACTGCAACCGGAAAGTTGAACGAAGTGATTAAGCCTAAAATTCCCAAAGGCTGATATTGGTCGTACATACGATGTCGGTAGCGTTCGGAGTGCATGGTGTAGCCGTTGAGCAAGCGTGATTGCCCGACTGCAAAATCGCAAATGTCAATCATTTCCTGAACTTCGCCCAAGCCTTCCTGATAGATTTTCCCCATTTCGTAGCTTACCAAATATGCTAAATCTTCTTTTTGGGCACGAAGTACATCGCCGATTTGGCGTACCAATTCACCGCGTTTTGGTGCCGGAACTTCTCTCCAAATTTTAAAAGCGGCTTGGGCTTTTTTTACAATAAATTCGTAATTTTCGATGTCGGCATTGGTGATGCGGGCAATTTCTTTTCCATCGATGGGCGAATATGAAATTGTTTCATCGCCTTTTGTATCAATCCATTCTATTCCGGTGCTTGCTCCCGGATTGACTTGGTTGATTCCTAATTTTTTGAGTATATCGTTGATATTTTGCATTTTTTATGATTTTTCGTGTTATATTTT
>DYSM01000506.1 GCA_020718265.1 Draconibacterium orientale
TTAGCGAAAATTCTAACTGTAGGCACACTATTTGGAACAAGTAAAGGAACATATTTTTTGACTTGAATTATATTTTTAACAACATATTTTTAGAAAAAAAAATGAAACGAAGAAGCGGAATATTACTTCACATCACATCGTTGCCCGGCGATTTCGGCATAGGCAGTTTCGGGAAAGAAGCTTATAAATTTGTCGATTTCCTCAAAACGTCCAAACAAAGTATGTGGCAACTGCTGCCACTCGGACATACAGGGTTCGGAAATTCACCGTATTCGGCGTATTCCGCGTTTGCAGGGAACCCGTTACTCATTGATTTACACAAACTTGCAGAAGAAGGTTTGCTTAACGCACACGAACTTCACACCATGCAAAATTTTGACAACAGACGTGTTGATTACAACTTGGTAAAATCGTTCAAAATGCCGCTGATTGTGCGTGCTGCGCGCCATTTTATCATGGAAGAATTGCATTTGTCGGACAAATTTCAAAACTTCAAAGCTGAAAATGAATTTTGGCTGCCCGACTACACCTTATTTATAGCATTGAAAGAACATTTCAACGACATGCCGCTCAGTCAATTTGAAGAAGGTTTGCGTACGCGGAATGCAGAAACACTGAATCACTGGCGCGGTGTTTTGGCGGAAAAAATCAAAGAACACGAAGTAATCCAATACTTTTTTTCGAGACAATGGTTTGAATTAAAGGCGTATGCGAACGAAAACGGCATCAAAATCATAGGCGATATACCGCTTTACGTTGCCGAAGACAGCTCGGATGTGTGGTCGAAACCCGAAAATTTTGAGCTTGACGAACATCGCCGTCCGATACACGTTGCCGGCGTTCCGCCCGATTATTTCAGCGAAACAGGGCAACTTTGGGGGAACCCGGTTTACAATTGGAGTTATTTGCAAGAAACCAATTTCGGTTGGTGGATTGAGCGTTTGCGTGCAAATTTCCGTCTGTACGACATTGTGCGCATCGACCATTTCCGTGGCTTGGCAGCGTATTGGGCTGTTACCGCCGGCGCAGAAACCGCTATCTACGGCAAGTGGGTGAAAGCTCCCGGACAGGAACTTTTCCGCAAAGTAATTGATACATTAGACGAACCCGAACTCATCGCAGAAGACCTTGGCGTAATTACGCCCGACGTGGAAGCGTTGCGCGATAATTTCAATTTCCCCGGCATGAAAGTTTTGCAATTCGGCTTTGAACTCGAATCCGACAGCGCATTTTTGCCGCACAATTACATCCAAAATTGCATTGTGTACACGGGCACGCATGACAACAATACCACGCTTGGCTGGTATCAAGCCTTAGATTTGGAACGCATGAAATTTTTGCACGACTATATGCCTGTGGACAAACAAAATCCCGGACATTCCTTGATGCGCTTAGCTTGGGCATCGGTTGCGAAATACGCCGTAGCACCGCTGCAAGACGTTATCAGCTTTGGAAAAGAAGCGAGCATGAACAAACCCGGCACTGCCGAAGGCAATTGGGAATGGCGTTTTGTGTTTGACGACATCAAAGAACATCAAACCGAGTTTTTAAGCGCGTTATCTGTAATTTTCGACCGAAATATTCCGAAAAAAGAAAAAGTGCTGACAGAAGAAGAACTCTCGGCAATGAATCTTTAACAGATATTCAGTTATCAGTAAACAGTTATCAAAGAACAATTTAGAGTTGTTTTTTGATAACTGTTTTTGTATTTTTGCTTTCATTTAAA
>DYSM01000507.1 GCA_020718265.1 Draconibacterium orientale
ATTGAATATGTGTAAATTATAGCTTTATTTTCAATCGAATGTTTTGTCATTTAGTCGTCATTCAATGGTCAAAAAGTAGTCATTCTTTGTGTTTTAATAGTTTCAATTGAATTTCGATTGAATTTCAACAAAATTTCTAAAAACATTCGGAACGAAATTTCGCAATATCGTAAAGAATTTCAACAAGTTATGAGTTTTCTTACAAGCACTATTTAGAATTGTATCGTATTGAATATCAGTATTTAAATGATATAATTTGATTCCTCAATATGCGCTACAGATATGAAATTATCGTCTATTATTTGTCAAATGCAGTAAATTTGTTACGTTTGAAATCAGAAGTAATCAGTCAAAGTTAAAACGATTTCGTTTGGAACATACAAACCGGATGTGTCATGAAAAATTTATTTTTTATCAGCTTAATATTTTTTACAACTATAGCTTCGGCTCAATACAACATTACTGTAAAAATTAAAAATCTACCGCCACAAAAAGTGCAGTTTGCGTATTATTTTGAAGATAAGCAATATGTGGTCGCCGAAGCGGAATCCGATGCAAAGGGCGTTGTTAAATTCAAAGGCGACGACAATTTGCCGCGCGGAATTTATATTGTGGCTTTTGCCAAAACGCCGGCGTATTTCGATTTGTTGATTTCGGAAGAACAAAATTTTACGCTAAAAACCGATACTGCGAAACTCATTGAAAATATGCGTGTTGAAGGTTCAAAACAAAACGCGCTGTTTTATGAACATCAACGCGAAATGTTAAAACAGCGAATGAAATTTGAAGCGGTTGATAAAAATATTGCACTTGATTCCGTTGCAAAACTCGCTGAATTTGAGATTCTTGAAAAAGAAACCGAACGTATTCAGGATGCGTTTATTGCAAAGAATCCTCAGGCGTTTATGTCTAAGCTCATCAAAGCCATGCGCGCGCCCGCAAACGAAACGGATATGTGGGCTGAGGTGGATTTTTCGGAGTCGGGCTTGATTCGGACGCCGTTTTTTGTAACGCTTGTGCGCTCGCATATTGCACGAAACGTCGAAAAAGGTGCGGATTACATCAATTTTGAAAACGACCAATTGTTGAAAAAAGCTGCACTAAATCCGGAAATGCTTGAATATTTGTCGTTTTATCTGTTGAATTTTTATCGAACATTTCAGAAAGCCGGCATGAATAAGGTGTTTGTGCATTTGGCGGACAATTATTTTTTGAACGGCAAAAAGTCCATTTTAGACCCAAAACTTGAGGCGTTGATTGTGGAACAAGCCGATATTTTTAGGGCTTCGATAGTCGGCGCAAAAGCCCGAAACGTGCGTGTGGCAAATTTGGCGGGCGATTCGGTAAATTTGTATGACATTGCGGCGGAAACAACTTTGGTGTATTTTTGGAGCACGGGTTGCGGACATTGCAAAAAAAGCACCGAACATTTACGAAATGCTTATCCGAAATTACAAAGCCTTAATATTGAGGTTTTTGCGCTAAATACAAACGAAACGTATTTGAACATGTTGCAAAAATATGCGACCGAAAATCCCGTTCCTTGGCAAACATATCACGATATTAACGGAAATGCCCGATTCAAAGAATATTTCTATGCCGTAAGTGCGCCAATGATGTATGTGCTTGATAAAAATAAAGTTATACGTGCCGAATTGCACGGAGAAGAGCAAATTGCCGCTTTTTTGGAAAAATTATACTGATGTGCTGATTTG
>DYSM01000508.1 GCA_020718265.1 Draconibacterium orientale
GTTTATCGAACTCTGCATGCAACGCAAAACAATGGAACGAATGCAAAGTTTGATTACATCAGGTAAGATTTTACGAAATTAATTTAAAAACGGAACGCAGATTTTTAAGATTTTTTATGATTATGGAAAATTCGAATTTTAAACATTCTGAAATAACAGGTTTGATTATCAGAGCATTTTTTAATGTATATAACAGTTTAGGTTTTGGATTTTTAGAAAAAGTTTATGAAAGATCAATGATGATTGAGTTGAAAAATCAAGGGTTAAAATGTGAAAGTCAAAAACAGATAAAAGTATATTATACAGGTTTAGAAGTCGGAGAGTATTACGCTGATATTTTAGTTGATGATTGTGTTATTGTTGAGCTTAAAGCCGCCGAAATAATTATTCCGGAACATGAAGCACAATTGATAAATTATCTGAAATCGACAGAAATTGAAGTCGGACTTTTATTAAATTTTGGAAAAACAGCTCAATATCAGCGAAAAGCCTTTTCAAACGACAGGAAAAAATCTTTTCAATCATAAAAAATCTTAAAAATCAGCGTGCTAAAAAAATAAAACAATGGAAGCATATATCGTAGGCGGATACAGGTCCGCAATAGGAAAAGCACCGCGCGGCGTATTTCGATTCACACGTCCGGACGACATTGCGGTAGCAGTCGTTAAACATCTTTTAAAAGATTTTCCGCAAATTCCCAAAACCCGAATCGACGACATCGTTGTGGGAAATGCGTTTCCGGAAGCCGAATCGGGTTTGAACATGGGGCGAATGATTTCGCTCATGGCTTTGGATTCGGTTGAAATTCCGGGTTCAACCATCAATCGCTATTGTGCATCGGGATTGGAAACCATTGCCGTGGCAACTGCGAAAATCAGAGCCGGAATGGCTGACATTATCATTGCCGGAGGTGCCGAAAGCATGTCGCTGATTGCAATGGGCGGTTGGCGCAGTATTCCAAACCCCACGGCGGCAAAAACACACCCGAATTGGTGGCACGGCATGGGACTCACTGCCGAAGCCGTTGTAAAAGAATACAACATTACGCGAGAAGAGCAAGACCAATTTGCCGTGGCTTCGCACGACAAAGCTGTGAAGGCAATTGCAGATAAAAAATTTGAAAGTCAAATTGTTCCGTTTGAAGTAGAAGAAACTTATTTTGAAGACGGAAAGGCGAAAACCAAGAAATACACCGTTTCGCAAGACGAAGGACCGAGAAAATCGAAACTCGAAGATTTGTTGAAACTCAAACCGGTATTCGCACAAAACGGTTCGGTTACTGCCGGAAATTCATCGCAAATGTCAGACGGGGCCGCTTTTGTACTCGTTGTTTCGGAAAAAATAGTCAAAGAATACAATCTCACGCCCATTGCCCGATTGGTCGATTATCAAGTTGCCGGCGTAGAACCCTACAAAATGGGAATCGGACCGATAGCTGCTATTCCGAAAGTGTTGAAACACGCCGGAATGACAAAAGACCAAATTGATTTGTTCGAGCTCAACGAAGCTTTTGCATCTCAATCGCTTGCCGTTGTGAAAGAATTGGGATTGAATACCGAAAAAATCAACGTAAACGGCGGAGCAATAGCACTCGGACACCCACTCGGAGCAACCGGAGCAAAACTTACGGTTCAAATTCTCAACGAACTTCGACTTCGCAAACAAAAATACGGCATGGTTACCATGTGTATCGGAACCGGACAAGGCGGAGCGGG
>DYSM01000094.1:0-3646 GCA_020718265.1 Draconibacterium orientale
TATTATGATGTTAAAAATTAAAGTTTTAGTGCTGTTATTATGTGGTTTAACATTGGTTGTTAAAGCGCAAATCAACGCAACTTACGGGTTGAGTATGCCGGGGGCTTGGGATAGCCCTGCTGCGTGGACGAATCCGCCTTCTGTTGCCGCTCTGAAAAGTAGTTCGCAAGGCGGCGAAATTGTTAAATTGGACTTGGGACAGGACATTTATCAAGCTGTTTTTCAGGCTGCTGCATCAGGAGATGTGCTTGCCGGAACACACACGTTTAAATTTTCAAACGGTCCGACGAATAATCCGTGGCAATACAATTGGGGAAACGGCACTTTTACCATGAATGCAATCACAAATGTGTCTTACAATCAGAACAATAACAACACCGTAACGCTTGCTGACACTAAATGGTATGTTGTGAATTTTGAGGACAAAGGCTACGTCAATACGCGTGCGCTTTTTATGGAGTTGCCTGCCGAGCCTGCAAGTATTGCAAGTGTTTCGCATAACCCTATCCTACCCTCTGCAAACCAAGCTGTTACAATTTCGGTTACGTTAAGCAAAACCAAAAGTTCGGCTGAATATGTTTATGTCAGATATACCATAACGGGTTGGGCTTCAGCAAGTTTAGCAGAAGTTTCATTTAGCGGAACTTCGGGTACGGCTACGCTTGCGGGCGTTGCGAGCGGTACGGAAGTTGAATATTATGTTTTTTCGACCGCAACCCAAAATCCGACCTGCGATTTCGACATCAGAACTATCAAAATAAATAATAATTCCGGAAGCAATTTTGGCTATACAGCTGGACAAACAGCGAGTTGTACGGCTTCGGACAATAACTTAATTTCAACAATTCCTGTTTTTCCGCAACAAGATGCCACGGTTAAATTGACGTTTAATGCCACACTCGGAAACGCAGGTTTGGAGGGTTATACGGGCGATGTGTATGCGCACATCGGGGTTATCACAAATCTCAGTTCGAGTTCCACAAATTGGCGCTATGTAAAAACCGCTTGGGGCGTAAATTCTGCGGATACGAAATTTACAAAAATCGGAACAAATCTTTATGAGCTAAATATCAGCAATATACGTTCGTATTTTGGAGTTCCCGCAGGCGAAACTATACAAAAGATTGCCTTGCTCGCACGCAGCGGAATTCCGGTGGATGCAGAACTCGACCCGAATAATTTTTATCTCGGAAAAAATGAAGACGGTTCGGACATTTTAGTTCCTGTGTATGCTAATGCGTTGGCTGCCAAATTTATCGCGCCTGCATCCAATCAGGTTTTATTCAATATGGGCGATGTAATTTCCGTATGCGCAGAGGCACTACTTTCGACGACCATCAGTTTATACATTGACAATACGTTATTAAGCTCACAATCAGGCACTTCAATATCATTTCCGCTTTCTACAAATTCATACTCGGCAGGCTCACATACGTTAAAAATTGTGGCAAGTCATGCAAGCGGAACTGTTGAAACGACAACGCCGATTTTCATTCGCGGTGCTGTGCAAACGGCAGCTCTGCCCGAAGGCATTTCGACACCCGGAATTCATTACAGCTCAACAACTTCCGCGACTTTAGTTTTGCACGACCCTTCTGCCCACAAGAATTACGCATTTGTTTTGGGCGATTTTAACAATTGGACTCCGAACGACCAAGCCTACATGAAACGCACGCCCGACGGACAATATTTCTGGACTACAATCACAGGATTAAACCCCGGCACTGAATACGCATACCAATATTTTATAGACGGAAATTTAAAAATTGCCGACCCTTATGCCGAAAAAATTCTCGACCCTTGGAACGACAAATGGATTCCGGCATACAATTATCCGAACTTAAAAGCCTATCCCACAAGCAAAACCACCGGAATAGTCAGCGTTTTGCAAACAAGCAAACCGGCATACAATTGGCAATATTCAACCAATTTCGTTCCGGCAGCACAAGGTGCAACTCACAAAAATTTAATCGTTTACGAATTGCATATTCGCGATTTCGTTTCTTCACAAGCCATAAAAGATGTTACCGCGAAGTTGGATTATTTAGATTATTTGGGCGTAAATGTCATTGAACTTATGCCGATAAATGAGTTTGAAGGAAACGACAGTTGGGGCTACAATCCGTCGTTTTATTTTGCGCCGGACAAAGCTTACGGCACCGAAAACGACTACAAATATTTCATAGACCAATGCCACAAACGCGGAATCGCCGTGGTTATCGACATGGTTTTCAATCACTCGTTCCGCATGTCGCCCTTCGTGCTGATGTATTATGACGAAACCAACGACAAACCCACTGCCGACAATCCGTGGTACAACGAATATTCTCCAAACCCCGATTATTCGTGGGGTTACGACTTCAATCACCAAAGTACACACACCCGAAATCTCGTCAAACGCACTTGCGAACACTGGCTCACAAACTACAAAGTCGATGGTTTCCGCTTCGATTTCACAAAAGGGTTTACAAACACTTACGGCAACGGCTGGAATTACGAGCAATCTCGCATAGACATCTTGCAAGATTATTACAACCACATCCAATGGGTTTACAACCAAGGCACAAGCCGACACGCGTATGTGATTTTGGAACATTTGACCGATAATTCAGAAGAAAAAGAACTTTCAAATCGCGGCATGTTGCTTTGGACAGGGCAAGCTCTGAACGGAATTTACGGACAAGCAAACATGGGTTACAGTGCCGATTCCGATTTCTCAACAGCATACTATGTCAATCGAGGCTGGGCAAACGCAAACCTTGTGCAATACATGGAAAGCCACGACGAAGAGCGCATGATGTATAAAAATATGACATTCGGAGATTACACGCAAAACGTGCCCACAGCCATAAAACACGCCAAAGCGGTCGCGCCGTTTTTTATGTTGATTCCGGGTCCGAAGATGATTTGGCAATTTCAAGAACTCGGCTACGACATTTCTATCGACGACCCGTGCCGCGTGTGCCCGAAACCGATTCATTGGGAATATTACGATAATGCTGACCGCAAAAATCTCTATCTCACGTACGCGCGCGTGGCGCAACTAATCGAAAAATCAGGTATTTACGTGGGTTCAAACACATCTTTCAGCATGAACATAGGTGCAGACGGACACGACAAACGAATGTGGCTGAGCAACGGAACCACAAGCATGGTTTTGGCTTCAAACATATCGGGCGATTTGAGTTTCAACATCAAACCCGGTTTCCCGTTCAACGGCACATGGTACGATTTTTTTACAGGCACAAGCATTTCCGTAACCGACTTTGCCAACCACCAAGTATGGTTCGAGCCGGGCGACATGCACCTGTGGACAAGCCGCGATTATAGTTATGTAAGTTTGGAAAATCCGGCTTTGAAACCGAAAGTTGAACTTTTTCCGAATCCGACAAGCAATATCTTAAATATCAATGTTGAAGAAGATTTTCTTGTTCAAATTACAGATATTTCGGGAAAAATTTTAAAATCGGAATTTATTAAATCCGGATTATCAAGTTTAGATATATCAAATTTAAAATCAGGTATTTACATCGTAAATTTCTCAAACGAAACCTCAAAATTCAGCGAGAAAATTTTGAAAATGTAACCGTATTTAAAGCAACATTGCCAAAGCAAAAACTTTGGCAATGTTGATAATCAAATTGTG
>DYSM01000094.1:3746-9732 GCA_020718265.1 Draconibacterium orientale
TAATCTTGGGTCATAAAATCGGAGTGAATCCATAAACTCAAAATCCGAAATATTATCCGTAAATAACTGAAAATCATAAAGTAAACAAGTTGCACCTATGATACAGTCCGGAATGAAAACATTTCGTCTGCCGGTTTGATATTTTTTTATCAGACTGATTGCCTTTTCACTTACATCTTTATTGACATGAACTACCGAATATGCTTTCAGTTGCTTTTCAAGTTCAGTTTTTCGCTCCTTTGTTTTTGCTCCTCGATAAAGTTCCATCACAGTTATTGTTGATATTACGACTTTTTCTCGAATTTTATCAAGGGCAAATTTTCGATTTACATCGCCGCGAAACACAGAAATAAAAATACAAGTATCGACTAATATTCTGTCCATGATTCACGTCTGAGTTTTTTTGCATCAATCTCAATATCAGCCCATTTCCCAAATAACATTACGGGCGATACGGACAGGTCTCCTTCCGTAATATCAGGAAAGAATGTTTTTGGTTTTTTTTCAATATATTTCTGATTTTCAGAAATATATCCAAAAAAAATTTCACGCAACTTTTCAATATCATCCTGCAATATTTGAATCGTTTGTTGCATTCGCAAATATTCGTTTTTATCAATCTTGACCGTTTCCATCGACTTTTTGTTTAGCACAAATATACAGAATTTTACAAAAAAAACGGATTTCAAGTTTAAAATTATTTTCAAAAATCTGCATATTCCGTTTTCACTTTCACAAGCTCTTTTGTTGAAAGCAAACCACAGGCGGCATCAATATCCTGACCTCTTGATTTTCTGATAGTTGTAACAATGCCTTTATCTTTCAGGAAATTTTGAAAATTCTCAATGCGCTCATAAGTCGAGCCTTGCAGTTTGCTGTCCGGAATGGCGTGGAAGCGAATCAAATTTACACGTCCATTTATACCGCGCAGCAATCGGGCAAGTTCTGCAGCGTGCCGTTCGGTATCGTTAAGTTCCTGAAACATAATATATTCTACCGAAAAACGACGCTGTCCGTAAAAATTATATGTCCGAATTAAATCCATCACTTCCGACAAACGATGCGCTTTTTGCACGGGCATAAACGCGGCGCGCTCGTCCTCAAACGGGTTGTGCATACTTAGCGCAAGGTGGCAATCGCTCGAATCCAAAAACTGTTTCAGTGGTTTCAGCAAGCCGATTGTGGACACCGTAACGCGCTTCGGACTCCACGCAAAACCGTATTCGGCAGTCATTATCTCATTGGTTTTCAGGACTTCATCCAAATTGTCGAGAGGTTCGCCCATGCCCATGTACACCACGTTTGTGAGCGTATCGCGCTCGGGCAACATGCGAATTTGGTTTAAAATTTCGCAAGCAGTCAAATTTTGCTGAAAACCCTGTTTGCCTGTAGCGCAAAATTCGCAACCCATTTTGCAACCGACTTGCGATGAAATGCAAAGCGTAGCACGCTCATCCTCAGGAATATACGCAGCTTCCACGTAGCGATGCTCGGCTATTTTGTAAAGATATTTTTTCGTTCCGTCGGCTGAAATTTGCACGTTCACTGGCGCGGAAAGTCCGAGCGTAAAATTTTCACTCAACGTATCTCGCTGTTTTTTAGACAAATTGGTCATCCCGTCAATGGAATCGACATGTTTTTTGTAAAGCCATTCCGAAATTTGTTTTGCCGTAAACTTCGGAAAACCAAACGTTTTGGTAATTTCTTCGAGTTCCGCAAATGTTTTGCCGTAGAGCGTATTCATGCTAAAATTTTAGGCAAAAATACTGTTTTACCGGAAACTTACGAAATCTGAATTCATTTCAAAATCACAAAGACCAAAATACCGAATATAGTCTTTGCAAGAACACTCATAACACATTGAAATGCTTAATGTTATTAAGATATTTTGACTTGATTTTTTTTAGAAATGCAGTAGAAATTCAATTGAAACTAAAAAAAACCATGAATGACCACTGAATGACAAAACATTCGACTGAAAAAATGACTACAACCTACATAATTTCAAATCCTTACACGTTTTCTTACAAATACTAAATAGCTGATATTCAATGTGAAACGGAAACGATGTGTCGCCTAAAATGTTCAATATCTTTACTAATTGCCGTAAAGCTTTAAAACTTTACGGCAATTTTTTTTGTTATTGATTAATTTTCAACACATTAGCTAAAACAAAAAACGTTGAGCTACAACCCGTGTCTGTATCCTTTGAAAAGCCAAACCAAAATTGCCTCGCAAATTGTAAACACAAGCAAATGCAATCCACTGATAACAAGACTTATAACTAAATCCGACTTGCCTTCTGTCGAATGTATTTCGCTCAAAATATTCAGTTGTAAAATTGCTTTCACAACTGAAATTATAGCGGTTATTAAACTTCCGAAACCAATGATTATGCCAAGAACGAGCGTTTTTGTGCCTTTTTTCTTAAACGCATTGAAAATGTTTACAAGGCTGACTATCAGCAAGAAAACTGCGGTTAATGATAAATTGAAAGGCGATTGAAAAAAATCGCTCATTCTTTGCAGGTTTTCATGTAAAATATTTCTCTTTCTTTTTGATAATCAAATATATAGTCCAAATTTCCGTCATCTTCGCCCACAAATTCCGCCGGGCTGATACCGATTCTGTTGTATTTTCCGTCCAAAATTAAATTTGCAACTGCCGTGCATGTGTAACCTGTGGTGCGCGCCATTGAAAATGTTTCGGATTTTTCGTGAAATCTGTCAAGTACATCGTAAGTGTAGCAGGCTGGTTTGCCCAATTCTTCGCCTTCTACAATCACACGCATGACCGTAAATTCTCGGTCGCTTTCGTTGAGTTTCCATTTGTCAATCAGCATTTTACTTGTAAACTGAAGCGGCGAAATTTTTTGTCCGTTTAGCTCAATTTCTTTTTCGGAAAAGAATCCTGCAAGTTGTAATTTTTCAATAAAATCCATTGTTCCGGGGTAGCGCATCGTTTTTTCAATCATGTTCGGAATGTTTGGCATTGTAAAAATCAGCGAACGCAAACCGTCGGTATTGAATGCTTCAAGTGTTCCTATCTCATTGAAATTCAGATACTCACGGTCGGAAAGTGCGGGTTTCGTAACTACGCTGTGGTTTACAACAAAACGCGCCGGACGCGTATATTCTTCTATCACGTCCACCGGCGAAAACGGAGCTTTATACTCAAACGGCTGCGTGCGTTCGAGCGGCAGTCCGCCCACAAAACACTTGTAATCAGTAACTTTCATGCGTTTGTTGTGGTATCCCAAAATGATATTTCCCATTCCGGGCGCAACTCCGACATCCGTAACCGCAACCACGCCTTTTTCTTTGGCAAGCGTGTCCAATCCAAACGCATCTTCGGGGAAAAACGAAATGTCAGCCACATTTTTTCCTGCCGAAATTATTTTTCGCAAAGCATCGTAGCCCATAAAACCTGGTAATGCATTGATAACCAAATCGTAATCAGCAAGAAGTTCATCGTAAGACGTCAGATTTTTCAAATCAGCTTTCAACGTTTTGATGCCCAATTTTTCCAAATTTTGTAAGGCTATTTCGTTTATGTCCGACGAAGTTACCTCAAATTTTTTCGATAAATCAATCGCAATAGCTTTGCCGACAAGCCCTGCGCCTAGTACAATAATTTTTTTCATTTCGATATTTTTTCTTCAAAATTAATTTTTATTCGTTGTGAAACCGAAAAAAAAGAGTTAGAAAATAGAAATATTTTGGAATTCATCCAAATTTTGTTCAAACGGCTCTATGCGCTCGTGTTTATACGTTTTGAGAGAAAATTGCCCTTCCGAGAGTTCCAAAAACGTGAAATTATGCAGCCACTCGCCGATATTTGCGATTGTAGATTCATTTGTAAGTTTCTGAATAAGAGGAATATGTCTGTGTCCGAAAACAAAATAATCAAAATGTTCGGATTTTAAAATTTCGTTTGCATACAGAAACAAAAACTCTTTGTCCGCGCCGGCAAATTTGATGTATTTTTCCTTTTTTCGGCGCGTGTGCGACCATAAAAGTGCAAGTTCAAACGCAAAATTAGGATGCAAACGTGAAAACAGCCATTGTAAGCTGCGGTTTGTGAATATTTTTTTTAGAATCTTGTAAGTTTTATCGCCCGGTCCTAAGCCGTCGCCGTGTGCAATAAATAATTTTTTAGACTGAATTTCAATCGTTTGAGGTTCAAAGTAGAGTTTTATTCCAAGTTCATCTGTCAGATAATTTTTTAGCCAAATATCGTGATTTCCGGTAAAAAAATACACATTAACGCCGGTATCTGCAAGTTCGGCAATTTTACCTAAAAAACGAACATATCCGCGCGGAACAACGTGTTTGTATTCCCACCAAAAATCAAAAATATCGCCCACAAAAAACAGATTTTCAGCATCTTGCCGAATTTCGTCCAATAATTTTACAAGCCGAATTTCGCGCACGCGGCTGCGCTCGGCATCGGGCAAACCCAGATGAATATCGGAAAAAAAGTAACTTTTACCCGACATGATTTTTCAAATTTTCAAACACAGAATTTGCAAATTCGCCCAACGACGGGTCTCGCGCGCCTGTGAGCAGGAGAACGTCACCGCTGCTAATTTCTTTGTAAATATTTGATAATAAAAGAGTTCTGTCTTCAATAAATCGCGCAATTTTGCCGAGTTTTGCAATATCGTCCGTCAAATCTTTGGCAGAAATATCTTTGGTAACGGTTCCGCCGGCGTAATAAATTTCTGACATTAGGATAACATCTTCATCCCGAAGAGCTTGAGAGACTTCAAGCACAAAATCGTGTCTCAAAAATTTTGTAGGACCGAAGCCGTGCGGCTGAAACCACACGAACAAACGCCCGTTTTCAGTTTGGCAAGCGCGAATGGCGGCGGCAAGTTTCGCCGGATTGTGCGCATAATCGTCAATAACGGTGATTCCGCCGACGGTGCCGAGCAAGGTTGTGCGGCGCGAAATTCCGGCGTAAGTAGTCAGAGCTTCAGCCGATTGCGCAACCGAAACGCCGCAAGCCGCAGCCGCAGCCGTTGCCGCAAGTGCATTTTCAAAATTATGAAATCCTATCTGATTGATTTTGAACGGAATATCATTAATTTCAAACTGAATTTCAAATCCGTTTTGCCGGAAATTTTTTCCGAAAAATCCTTCATTTCCGGATGTTCCGAAATCGAATTTTAAATTTTGTGAAAACTTTTTTGCTCGACTATTATTCTGATTTACAATAAGTTTATCTGAAATATTTTTTGCGAAAATCTCAAAAAGTGCATCTAATTCGTAGAGTTCCTTGTGGTCTTTGTCAATATTGAGCAGCACGCCGATTTCGGGTGTGTATTTTACAAGCGAACCGTCTGACTCATCTGCCTCAATCACAAGTAGTTTGCCTGTGCCGGCAACCGCATTTCCAATTTTTCCGAGTCGTTCCAAACTTGTCAATCCGGCGCCGGAAATAAGCGACGGTTTCAAACCTGCATGTTCAAGGCTATGAAAAATCATGGCTGTTACGGTCGATTTGCCGGAGGTTCCGGCGACGGCGATTGTTTTTTTGCTGCGTGCAACTGCGGCGAGCAAATCCGAACGCATAAGCACGGGAATGCCAAGCTCTACGGCGCGTTTGTATTCGGGCACAGTCGGCTCTACGGCGGTGGACACGATGACGGCATCCAAATCGGCAGTGATTCCGGAGCAATCTTGCGCGAAGCATGTTATAGCTTCATTTTCAAGTTTTTGGCGCGTTGGGTTTTCTGTATCTGATGAAAATTGTCTGTCGGAGCCGGAAACTTTTTTACCGATTCCGACCAGATATTGCGCCAGCGCGCTCATGCCTGTGCCTGCGATTCCGAGAAAAAACAGTTTCTGTAATGTATTGATATTTAATTGATTCATATAATTTTCGTAAAAAAGTTCGGTAAAAAATATGAGTTCAGTATAAAAAGTCTTAAAGTTGAAAGTTTGTAAAGTTAAATTACTGATAATAAGCAATTTACTTAAAT
>DYSM01000509.1 GCA_020718265.1 Draconibacterium orientale
CCTTTTTTTTGTATCTTGCGCCCTCAAAAAATGTAAAATATGTCAGCACAAATACAAGCTCTTTTAAACGCAGATATTACGGCGGAATTAAAAAATATTGCTCATAAAGTTCTTACTTTACAGCGCATTACGCAGGAAGAGGGTCTTTATCTTTACGAAAATGCCGAACTCGGATTTCTCGGAACTTTGGCAAATTTCGTGCGCGAAAACCGACATGGAAACAAGGTTTTTTTTAACAGAAATTTTCACATCGAGCCTACAAATGTGTGCATTTACAGTTGCAAATTTTGCTCGTATGTGCGCAAAATCAATCAGCCCGGCGCGTGGGAATACAGTTTGGAAGAAATATTAGACAAAGTCAAAGCTTATGACGGTCAAGCTGTTACGGAAGTTCACATTGTGGGTGGCGTGCATCCGAAACGCGATTTGCATTATTACGGAACGATGCTTGCTCAAATTAAAAAATTGCGCCCCGATTTGCATATCAAAGCATTTACGGCGGTAGAATTGGAATTTATGATAAAAAAATCGAAATACACGCTTGCCGAAGGTTTGCGAAAACTGAAAGAATACGGCTTAGATTCTATTCCCGGCGGCGGAGCGGAAATTTTTCATCCCGACATTCGCAGCAATATTTGCGACGAAAAATCTTCGACAAATATGTGGCTCGAAATTCACGAAACTGCTCATAATGAAGGTATTCCGTCCAATGCAACCATGCTTTACGGGCACATCGAAACGTACGAACATCGCATCGACCATCTTGAACGCCTGCGCCAATTGCAAGACCGAACCGGCGGTTTCAACACCTTCATTCCGCTCAAATACCGCAGCGCGAACAACACCATGACCGAACTCGGCGAAGTGTCCGCCATCGAAGATTTGCGAAATTATGCCGTTTCGCGCATTTTTCTCGACAATTTTGCACATCTGAAAGCCTACTGGGTCGGAGTCGGCAAACAAATAGCTCAACTCTCTCTGGCTTACGGCGTTGATGACATTGACGGAACCATTGACGACAGCACAAAAATTTATTCTATGGCAGGTGCCGAAGACACAAATCCGCACATGAGCACCGAAACCTTGGTGCAACTCATCAAACAAGTCGGGCGAGTCGCAGTGGAACGCGATACGGTTTACAATACCGTGAAAATTTACGAATAAGAAATGTAAAGTTTGTAAAGTCTGTAAAGTTCATAAAGCTTGTAAAGTTTTGCGAGAAACGTAGAGACGCAAGGTTTGCGTCTTATGAGTATTGGCTGCCTTTAAATTCGGAAAGTTTGTAACGATTTTTTTTAGAAAAATGTAAAAATCGCAAAATTTTACGTCTTTTGTCATTTTTTAAGCATTTTTTTTTTGATTATTTGTAATACATATTTTACATTTGCATATCAAAAACCCCGATGATATGACAAGTGAAGAAAAGAATAGACGAGAGCTACTCAGCCTTCTTAACAAAGCAATAAAAATGTTTGAAGAAGGTGAAAAATTCGACAATGAATTTACCGGCGACCTCCTACAAATGTATGCACAACGCTATTGGCAAATGAGCGAAGGTCAGTTGAAAGCCGATAAAGAAACGTTCTTTAAAGTTTGTAAAGAAAAACTTTTACCCTTAGCAGAAGAATTTTGTTCGGATTTCTCAAATATGTATCACCATTATTTAAAAACGGAGAAACCGTATTTTAAAGATATGGATTAC
>DYSM01000510.1 GCA_020718265.1 Draconibacterium orientale
TATTTTGCTCGAAAGTTGAAAGCGAAAAATAGCGAATCAATGAGTTGAATCAAAAAGAATCAAAACACAAGCATCTTTTCAGATTTCACAACTCACTACTCAATTTTCATACACATTGTCGATGATTTGCATAATTTCCTCGTCGCTACGAGTGCTTTGGGGCTGTGCAAAACGCTTTTTGAGAGCCAAAGGCAAGCTGCTAAGCGATTTCCACAGCGCTATGTACGAATTTTTATCCACTCGCCAACCCAACAAAAGTCGATAAGGCAACAAAAGCATAAACCACAAAAAGAAATCGGCATGGTTGCCATTTTTCACCATCCAAAGTATCTGATTCTTATATACTTTCTGCGAAAGTGCATCGGCTTTGAATTGGTCTTTGATGGTTCCGCCTTCGCGATGGTAAAGTATCGATTTTGGATTTCGCACCACTTTCCAGCCTTTTTGCCAAGCTCTGTGCCCGAGGTCTAAATCCTCGCAATAAGCAGGTCGAAACAAAGGGTCGAAACCGTCCAATTCATTGAACATTTGTGTACGAAAAATACCCGAACCGCCTCCGGTGTAAAGTGTGTAGCGTGTGGCATCGTTCGCGTTTTTGTTCCATTGACTATAAAGCCAACCTCTTTGGTAAAACAATCGGCGAGTACCTTCGGCTGAATACGTGTCGTCCCAATCGTGCACATTGCAACTTACCGAAAAAAGTTCGTGGTCATTTACGAGCAAAGGCAAAGCCTCGTTGATGGCTTCGGGGTGAATTTTTATGTCGTCGTTTAAGATAAACGTATAATCGGAAGTTATTTGTTTCATGTAAGGATTGAGTGAAAACAAATAATCGTTTGCCTGAGAAAATTCAAATCGAAAACGTGGAAAAAATTCATGTACAAACACTTTTGTAAAATGATCTTTACCATTGTCCACAATCACAACTTCAATATCAAATTGTGGTGAATTTTTGATTACTTCCTCTACTGTGGGTAATAAAAATTCTAAATGGTGTTTTCCTTTGTATGTCAAAATCAACAAAGTACAAGTAGGTTTGAGCATATTTTGGGTTTGTTTATTTATATTTTGAATTTTATTTTTTTAATAATCAGTTCAAACGTAAATTGCATCTTTGGCAAGTTTTACGGTTTATCTGGGAATTATTACTTCATCGGTTTCGATAGTATTGCTTACATTACCAGCTCTGTCTTTCACATAAATCTCGTATTTTAAGGTATCGAACGTAAATTTTTCTAAATTAATACCTTCCAAAAGAAGAAAAACATGAGCTCTTAGCGTTTTGTTTTGCCCACCGGAAATAGGCACCACAGGCAATCGATATTCGAGCGGAATCGTATCGCCTCTGAGCGAAATAATCAAATGCTCTTGAAATATTCCGTTTTCTTTGCGCAAAAGTTTAACAAAAGTATTGTTATAAAAGCTTGGATTGTCTTCATCTAAAACTTCATTGCCTATATCGCCATTGCCATCGGTTAGTTTAAATTTAATCTTGTTGTAAATAACCGGATTGCCCAAATCGGGGTTATCAACAGTGTCGATAGTTCGAATTGAAACAAATTCGATAGCAGGTTCATTGGGCAATACTTCTGGCTTTTTGCACGAAAACACAAGAAATACAGCTGAAATAAATATCAAAATCACATTTTTCGTCATAACAAAACTTTTTAAATTGAATTGTTAAATTGTTAAATTGTT
>DYSM01000511.1 GCA_020718265.1 Draconibacterium orientale
ATCAATGTTTACTAAATGATTCTATGCAAATTTTTTATAGAGCATAACATTTTCGTTATCCGCGTAAAGCATTCAAATACAGTTG
Source organism: Draconibacterium orientale (assembly GCA_020718265.1). Classification (GTDB taxonomy): domain Bacteria; phylum Bacteroidota; class Bacteroidia; order Bacteroidales; family JAADGE01; genus DYOJ01. Next base: position 86 of record DYSM01000511.1, read on the forward strand.
CACCATGTTATGAAGCCCCAGATACAACGCCTCAGAAATAAGTGCGTGCCCAATGGAAACCTCATCGACATTCGGGACATTTTGAATGAAATATTTCAAATTTTCCGAACTTAAATCGTGCCCCGCGTTTATACCCAAACCGAGCGTGTGTGCGTGAGCGGCGGCACGTGCAAACGGCGCAACGGCTGCGGCTTTATCTTTCGGAAACATCGATGCGTAAGGTTCTGTGTAAAGTTCAATGCGGTCGGTGCCGATGCGTGCGGCGTAATCGAACATGTTGAGTTCCGTTTCAATGAAAATGGATGTGCGAATGCCGTTTTGTTTAAATTCTTTGATAACATCGGTCAAAAATCCGAAATGCGTTTTCGTGTCCCAGCCTGCGCTCGAGGTGAGTGCTTCCGGCGGGTCGGGCACAAGCGTAACTTGCTGTGGTTTAACATCGCAAACCATACGAATAAAATCATCGGACGGATAACCTTCGATGTTAAATTCCGTTGTTACAATTTGTTTTAAGTCGTAAACATCGGCGCGGCGTATATGTCGCTCATCCGGACGCGGATGCACCGTAATACCTTGCGCTCCAAATAGTTCTAAATCTTTTGCAACTTGAATTACATTAGGCACATTTCCGCCGCGCGCATTGCGCAGTGTAGCTATTTTGTTGATATTCACGCTTAAACGAGTCATAACATCTGTATTTTTAAAATCTAAACTGTCAGAATTATAAAATTTCAACACAAAATTTCATTTTTATTTCTAACTTTGCGAAATTCGGACTGCAAAAGTACGATTTTTGTTTCATAAACTTAGAAAAAAATTAGATTTTCTCCGAATGCTCGCCAAAGATCTCATATCAGACATTGTTCCGGCTATCAGCACCCGCGAAACCGGGCTGAAGGCACTGAATTGGATGGAAATTTTCAGAATTTCGCATCTGCCTGTTGTCGATGACAATTACGATTTTTTGGGATTAATTTCGGATACAGAAATTTTCGATTACGATTTAGCCGAAAAACGCATCGGTGCGCACAACCTCACGCTGTTGCGCCCGTTCGTGTATGCCGATGTGCATGTGTATGAAGTAATCGGCGCAGTTTCCAAACAAAAACTGACAATTGTTCCGGTTCTGGATAAACACAACAAATATATAGGTGTGATTTCCTTGCACGATTTGGTGCATCATTTTGCCGAATTTACGGCAGCCGACAATCCGGGCGTAGTGTTTGTGCTCGAAATGGGTTTACATGATTATTCGCTTTCGCAAATTTCCCAAATTATCGAAAGCAACGATGCCAAAGTCCTAAGCTTGTATATCAGCTCGTTGCCCGAAAGTACGAAAATTGAAGTTACCATAAAACTTAACACCATTGACTTCGCGCCCGTGCGCCAAACCTTTGAGCGATACGGCTATACAATAAAAGCCGCTTACACCGACAACGACGAAATGCAAAGCCTGCTCGAAGAACGTTACGACGAACTCATTCATTTCTTAAGCATATAGCCATTTGCAACACAATATTTGAATATTTTTGCAAATTCTGTTGAAATGAAGTAAAAATTCTAATAAAACAAAAAAACAGCCCACACTCGGTAGTCTGTTTCCCTGAATCACG
>DYSM01000512.1 GCA_020718265.1 Draconibacterium orientale
AAACTTATTTGAATAAAAATTTAAACACTCTAACTTTTTTTTATACTTTTGCCTGTCTAAAAACTGAGATATTTAATTTATGATTCGTTCCAAAATACCTAACATAGGTGTAAGCATTTTTGCAGAAATGTCTGAACTTTCGGCGCAACACGGTGCGATAAATTTGTCGCAAGGGTTTCCCGATTTCGGCATTCCGCAAGATTTAATTGCAGCATCACATAAATTTATGAGCGAAGGGTTCAACCAGTACGCGCCCATGCAAGGCGTGCTCGAGTTGCGCCGTCAAATTTCAAAGAAAAAACTTAAAGATTACGGACACGAATACGACCCGAACGATGAAATTACAATCACAGCCGGCGGAACGCAAGCTCTGTTTACAGTTATAGCAACAACCGTTCATGAAGGCGATCAAGTTATAATTTTTGAACCTGCTTATGATTCTTACGGACCGGTTGTGAAACTTTTTGGCGGAAACCCGGTTTATGTTGAATTGAAAGCACCTGATTATGCTGTGGATTGGACGGAAGTTAAAAAACTTTTGTCGTCGCAAACACGTTTAATTATTTTGAATACACCGCACAACCCAACAGGTTCAACGCTGAAAGACGCTGATATGCAGGCACTTTCGCGCCTCGTTCTGGGTACAAAAATAATGATTCTGAGCGACGAGGTTTACGAACATATACATTTCGGCGATGCGCCGCACGAGAGTGTTTCCAAGTATCCGCATTTGGTCGATCGCAGTTTTGTTGTAAACTCGTTCGGTAAAATGTACAACGCAACAGGTTGGAAAATGGGCTATTGCTCGGCTCCGGCAAAGTTGATGAAGGAATTTCGAAAAATACATCAGTTTGTGGTGTATGCTGTAAACACGCCCAACCAATACGCTATGGCTGAGATGCTTAACGATGAAAATTTCCTGCCGAATCTTTCCGGATTTTTTAAAGAGAAACGCAATTTCTTCCTAAAATTGATAAATGAAATCGGTTTGAAACCGTTGCCAACAGACGGAACATATTTTCAACTTGTTGATTTTTCAGAAGTTACAACTCTGAAAAACATGGATTTGGCAAAAAAACTTTTGATTGATTTTGGTGTTGCTGCAATTCCGGTTTCGGCATTTACGCATAATACGCCAAAGTCGGGCGTGTTGCGTTTTTGTTTTTCTAAAAATGAAGATACCTTAATTGCCGCTGCGGAACGAATTGCAAAATTTTACAATTCAATCAAAGTGTAAATATTTTCTAACAGATTCATATAAAGCATTTTACCGCTGAGTAAACTGTCAATTCCCAAAATTATTTTCAGCGCCTCTGCTGCTTGGATTGAACCTGCGGCATTCGGCGTGAACCCGAAAATTCCGGAGACTGAGGCTTTCGGAATTTTCGTTCCGGGTCTTTCGGAAAAAAATGATGATACAACGGTCCGCCTTTGTAATTGAACACCGAAACTTGTGCTTCATATTTGTAAACAGCAGCGTAAACCATTGGTATTCCGCACTCTGCGGCTGCTTCACTTATAGCGTAACGCGATTCGATGTTGTCCGTGCAATCAATGACTAAATCGTATTCCGGAAAAATTTTCAATGCAAATTCTTTATCTACAAAAATGTTGTAAATGTTAATTTTCGCATGTTTGTTTTGACAATACTCCGTTAATATTTTTTGTAAGATATTGATTTATTGTAAATTAGATA
>DYSM01000513.1 GCA_020718265.1 Draconibacterium orientale
AAATTGACGAAGTAATCGAAATTTTTTCCCAATAACGCATGTAACCCAATTCAACTGAATTAATGTATTCCGGCATCAAATAAGGATTTCCTTTGCTCAAATTCAACGGGTCATCTTTGCGAACACGTGGATTCAACGAACGACCTCCCGGACGATTTACTCGCTTAGAATAGCTCAATTGCAACGTTTCGCCTTTTTGTTTTTCCCATTGTACGTGCGCACTTGGGTAGTATGCAAAGTAATCGTTAATGTAATGGTCGTCAGTACTTAAAAGAGTAAAATCAGTTGCTGTTTGTTCTATTCTCATACCTGCCTGAAAACTCACAGTACCAAGTTTGTAACCATAAATGGCATACGCTGCTCCAATTTTTTCATTGTAATTAAAGTTGTCGGCTAAGTCTGGATTATCAATATAACTTCCTAAATCGTAATCAAAAGCTTCTTGGTTGTAAACGGTCTTCATATCGGTATTCTGAAATTTGAAACCCGCTTCAAATTTTGAATTTTCGCCTTTTGCTTTCACGTAGTCGAGTTGAAATTGGTAAGCATTTCTGTTTGTTGTTCCTAGATCCTTCTCTAGTGTATCACCTTCAGAACTAGATGTTTCGTTATAAACTCCTTTACTCTCCATATTCATATCAGAAATGCTAGCATCAAAACTCAATTCGTGCCCTTTGTCGGCAAATTTTTTCAAATAGTTTAAGGTCAAATCGTAACCTCCACCGCCATTTTCGCTTAGGCTATTTGTTTCCGAAGTGCTTGTTAATACTTTGTTTGCGTCTAAGAAGTTATTCAAATTATAGGAATTTGCATCAAAATTACGACCATTGTACAATCCACTCAACGAAAGTGTATTTTTGTCGTTAAAACTGTAATCCATACCCAATTTAAACATTTGACCGCCCATATTGAAATTTCTATCACCTTTTTGGTCTAAGAATGGGGTTACGCCATTGTAGTACGATTCGCGATAAATATCAGAAGTCATTACGTGATCCATGTTACGCATATTGTAGTTTGCGTATAGATTTAAGTTTTTGTTTTTGTAACTTAATTGACCACCGCCGCTGTACATATTTCCGGGGCTTGCGTTCAAAGTAACCATTCCGTTGAAACCAGTCAATTTATTTTTTTTCAAAACAATATTGATAATTCCCGACATTCCTTCTGGGTCGTATTTAGCTGAAGGATTGGTAATTACTTCAATGCTTTCGATGCTCGAAGCCGGAATTTGTTGCATCAGGTCGGCACTACTCAAACCCGAAGGTTTGCCATCAATCAAAATTCGAACATTTCCGCTACCTCTGAGCGAAACGTTGCCGTCAATGTCCACATCTACCGAAGGAATGTTTTGTAAAATCTCAGAAGCTGAGGAAACATTGCTCGCAAAACTTTGCGACACATTGAAAACTTTTTTATCTATAGCATTGGTAACTACCATTTTATCAGCTACAACATCTACATCTTTTATTTGTTGCGAACTCGAGCTAAGTACTATTTCTCCCAAATTTTGTTCTATACCATCACCTTTTGGCGAAAGTTTGATGGGTGAAATAATTTTGGCATCGTATCCAATGAAACCTACTTTCACAAAATACATACCTAGCTGAATTTCAGTTATATTAAAGCTACCTTTTGCATCGCTTATGCCTCCGGTAACTAAACTCGAATCGCGTAAATTGTGA
>DYSM01000095.1 GCA_020718265.1 Draconibacterium orientale
GTATTTCCTCAGAATTTCTAAAAATATTCAAATCTAAGTTTTGCTATATCATAAAGTAATTCAATGTGTTATAAGTTTTCTTAAAAACACTATATCACAATGCCGAATCGGATTGGATACGGCATTGTCTTTGTTTATATTCTTTTTCTTCTTAACAGATTTTATTCTAACAGCGGAATATCTTTTTTACTTCCGCAAATTGTAAAATTCAGACCCGTGTGGAATGTGATGCGTTTTGTGTTGCGTATCCATTCTTCGGCACGCGGACTGTCGTTTGCTGCCCAATAAAACGGCGCAATATTGTCGGACATGATATAAAATTGCAGAGGACCGAATTTTGTAACCAATCCTGCACCGATGTTGTTGTATAAGCCGTCCATGATTGTATAGCTCATCGAAAAGCCCCACCCGCGCATGAAATGTGTGTTTGCCGAAAGGGTTGTTGCCGAAAAGAGCGATTTGTTATACAAAGTTCCGCGATAAAGCAAACCTAAATCGAACCATTTTACGGGTGAAAACGTTGCACCGGCGTAAAGTTTTGACGTCAATCGGGTTTTGTATGCGTCGTTTGAAAATATTGCGGTCGCACTGTATGAGGTCAGGCTGTCGGTTAAATCTGTCAAGGCTTCTGACAAAAGGCTAACATCAGCGTTTTCAGCTTCGTAGTAGTTCGATATGTATTCGGCTGCATCTAAACCTGTAAATTTGAATTCGCCGTTTTGTTGCGCTTGTAAGGTGTTTGCTTTCCATTTTATGAAACCAATATCGTTTATTGACGCCGAAACGTTGAAGTATTTGTTTATTTGATATTCGTAACCAAAATCAAATCCTAAGCCAAAGTTTCTGCCCAAAAGAATTTGTCCTAAGCCGGCATCGCCTATGCGACTTTCGCTCAGTGCGTTTGCGCGTTCTGTCATGGATGAATCGACAACGTTTATCATCCGGTCTAAATAATCCGTTAATGCGGAATCGCTTGTGATGCTTAGATTTGAAACACTCGGGAACGATTCGATGGTTGCTGCACGAATTAACATGTCTGTTTTAAATGTATAATCGTAATAATCTAAGTCTGTGTACCATTGTACGCCGATGTTTCGTGCATCCACATTTGCCATGCCTGACAAAAGTTTTACGCGCATTCCTACGGACATGTTGTTGAAAAATTCTTTGGATAAGCCGAACGATGTTTCCATGTAATTTGTAACATCGTATCCGAATGTGAAATCGAGCGGCGTGCCGTCTTCGCGATAATTTCCGTTGCGTATTTCAACAATTGAGCGCGGATATTGGAAATTCATGTTGGTTTTATTACTGATACCGAACGAAAAATAATAGCTGTTCGGCAAGCGGAATCCAAAACTCAAAATATCGAACTCGGCAGTTGTGCTAAGGTAATTTTTTTCGCTCATGGCGGCTTCAATGCCGTCTAAATCAATCATAAACGAGTCGGTATGAATTGGGTCGGGCACAATGACATCTTTGAACGTAAAACCGGAATGGTGTGCGCTCACGAATGCACTGCTGATGCCCGGAATGCCGATGTAAAGTTTGCAATCGGGTTGGCGTGCCACGTTATCTTTGTGAAATTGCGGCAAGCGGCGCATGTTGTACATGATATTGTCTTGTGCCGAAGTGTTTAAGTTGAAAACATTCAACAAAATAAACAGAACTATGCTGATTTTAAAATTTTTCATTTTCACCTAATTTTAAACTGTTTTTACTAAAATTGGTCGTTTGTATTACCTTCGTATTCTAATTTGACACCAACTTTCATACCCAAACTATATTCGCCCATAATGCGAACGAATATGCCCGGTATCGCATCCGGGTCGTGATTGAAACGTCCGACGAGTAAGATTCTGGATGCGTGTTGTTCTTGCAAATAACGGACGCGTTCTTGTGTCATAACGATTTCTGTTTCGCTGATTGTCGTCGTTGTTACATAACCTGCGCCGTCAGTTTCGGCAGATTTGAATATCCAACCTCTTTCATCTGAGGTAAATAAAGAGTCGATGATGTTTGCGTTTGTAACGGTTCCGAAATTTGTGGTGTCGGCGAAGTAAATTTGGCTGACACCTTCAAACGGAAATCCGTTGTCGAATTTCAGTTTTAAAGTTACCGATTTAGCTTGGTCGTAGTTTGTACCGTCCCACGCAAAAGGCACTGTATCACTTACAAATAAATCTTCCAAACGAACCTCAAGCGGCAAATCAATATCGACATCTGCAGTCAGTTTTTCTGCTCCGGTTACGCTGAACGGCAAGTTTTGAGTGTTTTGTGAACCTGCTGTAATTTGAAAACCAATACGATGCGGTACGGGCGAGAATGCGTCATCTAAGTCCGAAACACGCGCTGTGTCTATCACAAAATCAAAAGGTGCGAATGTGGCGTAGTTCGTCGGAGCCGGAATAGTCGTAAATTCATCTTCAGCATGAGTTACTTGAGCATAGTCATAATCGAAGAAATGCACGGTGTCCATTCTGAATTTCGTAACCAAAGGCAGTTCGTTCTTTATTTTGAACGTGATTTTCGGATTGTTGAAAAATAAATGTCCGCTCAGCATTTTATCGTAAATTTTCATTCTTTTGGTGTCCGATTTGAAAACGTATTGACTTGCCGGCACCGAAACTCCGGTGTTGTTGATGCTGTAATTTATTCCGGGGTAAATATCTGCCATCGTGATAGATATAAATTCTCGATAATACATACGCATGTGAACCAGACCGTTGTTGTCGACTTCTGCCCAAAGTGAAGAGTCGCTCTCGGGCAGGAAATTTTGGATTTTAACTCTGGTATCAACCAACGGAACAGCTACAGTTCCGTCTAAGTGGAACGAGTCTGTTTGGAGTTTTGAAATTTCGGGAAAAAACGTCATGTTTTCATAGTCGCGGCAGGATTGTGTGACAGCCGCTGCCGTGAAAAGCAGAGAAATCGAGAATAGCTGTATAGCTCTTTTTGCATTCATGCGATTTATAGTTTATGTTACAGCAACAAAGTTATGATTTTTTTTCTAAACAACATCTGATTATTTTAATTTCATATCATATTTGCATAAACAGCCGCTTGGTGTGTTGGCTATCATGCTGAATGAAACATCGTCTTTGAAGGATGTGATACTGAATCGTCCGATTCCGGAAACAGGAAAACCGTCTATCTTAGTTCCTTTATTATCAATAAGATAATGGAGTTTCTTTTCGCCGCAGTGCAAGCCTATTTTGGTGTCTTTGGCACTAAATTTATAAAATTCCGGCATTTCGGAAATGTCTCCGCGTGCCGAGAATGAAAAGATTTTTTCTTTCTTATTGTTGAATGAATAAATTCGGTTTCCATCTGCAAAAATGAACTCATACAAGCCATCGCCGTCTAAATCTTGATATGCAAAATAATGTTTTTCCGAAAATTCTTCCAACGTGTATTTTCCTATTTTTCCGGTTGTTTCGATAAAATAAACCACGCCTGACGGATTTGTTGTTACAAATCGAGCCGGATTTTTGCCCGATGCCGGTTCAAAATAGATGTCGCTATTTTGTCCGATTTCAAATTTTGTCGTTGGTTCAACGCGTGTATCGCCTTTTCGGTCGGTAATGTAAACTTGCGATTTGTCAAAGAAAACCAAATAATCTTTGCCTTCGCTTGCAAAGTGTTTTATCGGTTTGGTTACGGCATATTGGGTTTTTGAGAAATTCCAGCCCGCAAGGCGTTTGCCTGTAGCATCGGTCAGAAAGATGCTTTTGTCAGCCAAAGGCACGGCGAATCTGTAATCTCTGTTTTTATCGTAATCCAACACTGTCATTCCTGTTGAGGCTTTTTCCGGTAATTTTGCAGGGAAACCTTCTACATAATTTCCAAGTCTGTCTATAATGTGAATTGCCGTTGCGGTGTTGAAAACGTATTGCAATTTGTTATTTTTAAAGAAATCTATCTGTTTTATTTCGCTCAAAATTTTGCCGTCAATAGGTTTTTCCCACAAAATTTTGCCGTCATTTCCAATTAGATACAACTTGTTTTTAGCATCTTGAATTACAATTTCTTTGTCTTCTGTTAAATGATTTTTCACGACAGCGGGCTTTTTATCCGAAATGCTGTCGGTTTTTAGCTCCCAAACAGTTTCCGTCTCATTTTCCGATGTTATTTGATGTTCAAAATAGATAGACGTGTATGCCGGGCCGTCTTTGGCAACGTATTGAAATACAGGTCCGTAAAATTTGCGCCATTCCGTAAGTTCTTTTTCGGCGGCGGCGGCTTCGGTTTCGTCTAAAAAGCTTGTAAAGACGGAGTTCATGCCGTAAGTACTTAGCCCGACCGTTATGTGGGCTTCGTCCGACAAATTGTCTTCAAGTGCTTCATATTGAGCATCTTGCTTGAATGTTTTTTTATTAAATCGTGAGGTCAGGTAGGTTTTCATGGCTTCTTCTGTTTCCGAAAAAAACATGTAATCGTCTATAATTGTATAAAAATGAGCGTTGAACTGAGAATATATATGTCCAAACATGTGCGGAATCAGTTTAGCATCAGGTAGTTTGTCGTAAATATATTCTGTGTTGTCAATTTTAAACTTCTGTTCTGTAGCCGTCTTTTGTTTTGCTTTTAGCACGTCCAAAAATTTGTTAATGTCGTTTTCATCGCTGAGTTTAATGATACCGTAAGCGTTATGTTCTCTGCCGTTGCGACGAATATCGGTAACAACATAAGCCGCTTCCGTGCTGAAATATTTGTATAGATTTTCTTCCGGTCTGATTTCATACGTTTTTTTGAATTTTACAATATAGTTTTGAAACGAATTATATTCCTTTATTTCAGTCAGATATGTTGAAAAGAATTTGTAAAAATCCTCGCCGCTTCCAATGCTCATTATGCTAAAATAGGCTGTTTTCTCCGGGAACAGTTCCATAATTTCAAGCGGTGCAGGCTCCAATTCGTTGAAAATTCCAAAGTAATGCTTGTTCGCTTGCGCAGATGTGTATCCGCTGAGCCGGAATGCTTTATCTTCCGAATTTAGATTGAACACGCTCACATTTGCAAAATTTGACAGTAGCCCCACAGGTTTTTGCATGTTTAGTTTCAATAATGTTGAAACACTTTCCGGCAAGTTCGCATAATTTACAAAAATTTTTACGGGCGAATCGCTATCTACGGCTTTGTATAATTGTGCGTATTCAGGCTCCGAAATCGGGTCGGAATTCAAGCTAAGTACCGAATGTTCTATCAGTATTTCCGATTTGCTCAGCAAAAAAAACGATTTATAGAAGCTATAATAAAATTGTGGATTACTCGATCGGGTAGGGGTGACGGTGAAAATTTTTGCACGGTCGTAATCTTTTTCCGTCGTCACGCCTAATTTTTTTGTCAAATTCGGTAATTCCGTCATCGCTTCCGACATTTCGTCCTCCGAAAGTGTAATAATGTATAGAAAGTCAGTTGTTCTCAAGCCCATATTGTGGGCTGAAACAATCATTTTTTTTGTGCGAAGTTGTTTGATAATCGGATTCGTTTTTCCAAGACTGTCTAACAACGTCAAATTCTCTACCAGCGTATTAAAAAAGTGTAATTTGCTGATTGTTTTATAGTTATCATTAGTCAGAATCTGCTTTGCCAACTCGAAAGGATTTTCAATTTCCAAGCGTACAGCCGCATCCGAAGGTACGGCGTTCGCAGCTTCGGGTATTTTCGTGGAGCTTCCGCCGAGAACAAGTGAAATAAGAAGAATTACCGCAAGCGATGCGCCCACGGCAATCCATACGGTTTTATTATTAATTGATTGTAGGTTCATCTGATAAACAACTTGGGTTAAATAATTCGGAATCAACGATTTCCGTTTCGTTTGTTAGAGAAATAGAATTTATATCGAAATCTTGATAGGTTTCTAATATTTCTTGTAAAATAGATTTTATATCGTCAGGTTTCATGGCAGTCAAAAGGCGCAATCTCAAAGGTTTAAAATTTGGTAAACCTTTGAAATACAGCGCAAAATGTCGGCGCATTTCGTAAACACCGCGCATCTCGTCTTTTAGTTCCAACGATTTGTCGAAATGTTCAAACGACAAGGCAATGCGCTCGGCAATCGAAGGTTCGGGTAAATGTTCGCCGGTTTCAAGAAAATGCCGTATTTGGTTGAAAATCCATGGTTTACCAATCGCCGCACGCCCAATCATAATGGCATCTACGCCGGTTTGATTGATTTTTTCGCTTGCCGATGCGCCGTCTTTCACATCGCCGTTTCCGATGATTGGAATCCGAATGCGAGGGTTTTGTTTAATTTCTCCGATGAGGCTCCAATCCGCCACGCCCGTGTAAAGCTGTGCGCGCGTGCGTCCGTGTATCGTGAGTGCTTGAATACCTGTATCTTGCAGTGGTTCAGCAAGTTCGTGAATGATTTTTGAACTGTCGTCCCAACCCAAACGGGTTTTTACGGTTACGGGAATTTTTACGGCTTTTACGATTTCGGAAGTCATTTTTAACAGCTTAGGCACATCGCGTAACATGCCGGAGCCTGCGCCGCGCGTTGCAATTTTTTTCACCGGACAACCAAAGTTAATGTCTATCAAATCCGGATTATATGCTTCCGCAATTTTTGCCGATTCCACCATCGCATCAATATCGTGTCCGTAAAGTTGGATTCCCACCGGGCGTTCGATGTCGTCAATTTGCAATTTCGCCATGCTTTTTTTGATGTTGCGAATAATTGCTTCCGACGCAACAAATTCAGTATAAAGCATATCCGCACCGTAACGTTTACAAATGTAACGAAACGAGCGGTCGGTTACGTCCTCCATCGGGGCTAGTAACAAAGGGTAGCGCGGTATGTGTATGTTGCCGATTTGCAAGGGGGTTAAATTTTTTTTAATTCATTTTGCATAAATGCTTTCAATTCTTCTTTTGTCGGAAGTGCAAGTTTATATTTGGAAATAAATAGTTGATTTTCGATACCGTCTGTGGCAAATTCGACCAACGCTTCATTTTTGTTTGTGCAAAGCAGAATTCCTATCGGCGGATTTTCGCCTTCAATCAGTTCGTGCTTTTTGTAGTAGTTCAGATAAACATTGAGTTGCGTAACATCTGAATATCGAAACTCTCTGGTTTTCAACTCAATAAGAACATGACATTTTAATATTCTGTGGTAAAAAACTAAATCAATTTTAAAATATTCATCACCTATCAAAATGCGTTTTTGACGAGCTTCAAATAGAAATCCTTTTCCTAATTCCAACAAAAACTCTTGAATATGAGATAGTAATGCTGTTTCTAACTCGCTTTCTGTGAAAACATCTTTGGGTTTTAGTCCCAGAAATTCAAAAAAATATGGGTCTTTTATAATTTCATTTGCGTTTACCGAGATTGCGTTCTGATGTGTTGCGTTCAACAAAGTTTCTTTTTTCACAGATAAACCGGTGCGTTCAAACAAAAGTGAGTTCATCTGGCGTTTCAATTCTCTGACAGACCATGTTCCTTTTATGGTTTCAATTTCGTAAAATTGACGTTGTTGTATTGTTTCACATTTTAGAAGTTCTGCAAAATGGGAGAACGTCAGCCGTTCAATTAAAATTTTGGATGAAACAGATTCTTCAGACACCGTCTGAAGAATTGAGTTTGTATTTTGGATAAGTGTAGGCAAAAAACTTGGTATTTCATCGTTTAATGCTGTATTTTTGAATTTTGCAGACACTGTCTGCATAATGTGCGGATACGCAATGTAAAACTGACGAAATATATTTAAGTTTGTGAATGACAGACCTTTAAGATTGGTTTGAGCAAGTTCGTTAGCAAGAGTTTGTAATAAATTATTGCCGTAAGTTGCACGTTCCTCTCCGTTTTGCTCATATTCAACGATGTAGAAACCGAAAAGCCAATTTCTAAGTGTCAAATTACGATTGACACTTTGAAACGCACGTTTCTGAAAAAAAACATGCGTTTCCGAAAAAGTTGATATAAGTCGGTCGAAATTCACTTGCCTTATAATTTCTCAAACAATTTGCGCATCGAAGTTTCTGCTTCTAAAATCGAACGCAATTCTGTGATTGCTACCCGATTTTGTTGCATGGTGTCGCGGCGGCGTATTGTAACCATGTTATCTTCAAGCGTTTGATGGTCAACTGTGATGCAAAACGGCGTGCCGATGGCATCGTGGCGGCGGTATCGTTTGCCGATGGAATCTTTTTCTTCGTATTGACAGTTAAAATCGAATTTTAGATTGTCCATAATTTCGCGCGCTTTTTCGGGCAAACCGTCTTTTTTTATCAAAGGCAAAATAGCGGCTTTTACGGGTGCTAGCGCGGGAGGAATGTTCAAAACCACTCGCGTGTCGCCTTCTTCGTCTGTAACTTTTTCTTCGGTGTAAGCCTTTGATAGTAAGGCAAGAAACATACGGTCGAGACCGATAGAGGTTTCAATCACATACGGCACGTACGATTCGTTTAATTCAGGGTCGAAATATTGGATTTTTTTGCCGGAAAATTGTTGATGTTGCGACAAATCGAAATCGCTTCGGGCGTGGATGCCTTCGAGTTCTTTGAATCCGAAGGGGAAATTAAATTCGATGTCCGTCGCTGCCGAGGCGTAGTGCGCAAGTTTATCGTGGTCGTGCAGGCGGTAATAATCATCGCCCAAACCGAGTGCTTTGTGCCATTTGAGTCGTGCGGAACGCCATTTTTCAAACCACGTTTGCTCTTCGCCGGGGCGGATGAAAAATTGCATTTCCATTTGTTCAAATTCGCGCATTCGGAAAATGAATTGGCGCGCAACGATTTCATTACGAAACGCTTTGCCGATTTGCGCAATGCCGAACGGAATTTTCATGCGTCCGGTGCGTTGCACGTTGAGGTAATTTACAAAAATGCCTTGCGCCGTTTCGGGGCGTAAATATATAGTGTCGGCATCTTCGCTTACCGAGCCGAGTTGTGTGCTGAACATGAGGTTGAATTGGCGTACGTCAGTCCAATTTTTGCTGCCGGAAATCGGACAAACCACTTCATTATCAATAATAATTTGGCGAAGCTCAGCAAGGTCGCCGTTTTCCATGGCGGTTTTGTAACGCGCCGTAATTTTGTCAATTTCGGCTTGCTTTTCCAACACACGCGGATTGGTGGCACGAAATTGCGCTTCGTCAAACGTGTCGCCGAAACGTTTTTTTGCCTTTTCGACTTCTTTTTGGATTTTTTGATTGATTTTTTCGCGTGCGTCTTCAATCAAAACATCTGCACGGTAGCGTTTTTTTGAATCTTTATTATCAATCAAAGGGTCGTTGAACGCGCCTACGTGCCCCGATGCTTTCCAAATTGTGGGGTGCATAAATATCGCAGAATCAATGCCTACGATGTTTTCGTTGAGGCGCACCATGGCGTCCCACCAATATTTTTTGATGTTGTTTTTCAGCTCAACACCGTTCTGTCCGTAATCGTAAACGGCACTAAGCCCGTCGTATATTTCGCTGGATTGAAAAATAAAGCCGTATTCTTTGGCGTGAGCAATAATTTTCTTAAACGTATCTTCGGAATAACTCATTTTGCAAAATTTAATTCAGATTGCAAATGTAGTATTTTTGTAAGATATTCAAACAATACTCCGTTAATATTTTTTGTAAGATATTGATTTATTGTAAATTAGATAAGA
>DYSM01000514.1 GCA_020718265.1 Draconibacterium orientale
AATTCTGTTCAAAAAAATGAAAAAAATTGTCATATTCGGAGCCGGAATGTCGGCGTCCACACTCATAAAATATTTGCTCGACCATGCCGAATCCGAAGATTGGACAGTACGAGTCGGCGACCTCTCGCTCAAAACCGCAACACGCAAAGTAAACGCACATCCGCGCGGCGAAGCCTTCCGTTTCGACCTTTCAGATGCCGAACAGCTTGAAAATGAGGTAAAAAATGCAGATATTGTCGTGTCTATGCTTCCGGCAGCTTTGCACGGTTCCGTAGCTCGAAGTTGCGTAAAGTACGCTAAAAACATGGTTACGGCATCTTATGTGTCCGACGAAATGAAAAGTTTGCACGACGAAGCTGTTGCGAACAACATTCTGATTTTGAATGAAATAGGCGTAGATCCGGGCATCGACCACATGTCTGCCATGGCAATTATTGACCAAATTCACGAAAAAGGCGGAACAACAACTTCGTTTCGCTCCTACTGTGGCGGATTAATTGCACCGAAAGACGACAACAATCCGTGGAATTATAAATTTACATGGAATCCGCGCAATGTTGTGGTTGCCGGGCAAGGCGGCGCAGCAAAATACATCGAAAACGGAAGCTACAAATACGTTCCGTATCACAAACTATTTACACAAATTTCGCGTACCGAAGTGCTCGATTACGGCGAATTTGAAGTCTATCCAAACCGCGATTCACTCAAATACAGAGGCATTTACGGATTGGAAAACATACCGACCATGTTGCGCGGAACCATGCGACGCCCGGGTTACAGCCAAGCGTGGAACAGTTTCGTGCAACTCGGAATTACGGACGACACCTACGCAATTGAAAATTCCGAGAACATGACGTACGCCGAATTTCTCGAATCGTTCGTGCCTTCGGATGCTTCAAAAAATTTGGAGGAAAAACTTGCAAACTATCTGAATATCAGCACAAATTCAAACGAAATGTTCAGGCTGCGTTGGCTCGGGTTGCTCAAAAATACCAAAATCGGATTACCGAATGCAACGCCCGCTCAAATTCTGCAACATCTTTTGGTTCAAAAATGGAATTTAGATGCCGATGACAAAGATTTGTTAGCGATGCAACACATTTTTGAATACAATTTGAACGGAAAGTCGAAAAAAATTGTGTCTTCAATGGTTTTGGGAGGTCAAGATTCCGTGCATACAGCCATGTCGATGACTGTGGGTTTGCCCGTTGCTATTGCAGTTCGCATGATTTTGAACGGAAAAATCACAAAAAAAGGCGTTCAAATTCCAACTTCAAAAGATATTTATGAGCCTGTTTTACAAGAACTTAGAACATTCGGTATAAAATTTATAGAAGAAGAATTTGAAATTTAGAAAAAAAAATTTGGCAGAATCAATCTTTTTTAAAATTTTGGCAGACGAAATGGAGTCGAAACAAATATACATGCCACAAATGATGATGCGCAACGCAGTTACTCAAAGGTAGGTATGTTAAATAAATATACAAAATTTGAGAACCTTTGCAAATCGCAAAGGTTTTTTTTATATCAAACAAAATGAAACAAGAAAAGTCAAAATATTCACACTCACAAATTTCCAAAACGATGGTAATGTGCATGGACATGCGCACTTAAACCGTGTTTTTAGTGCTTGTAAGAAAACTCATAACATGTTGAAATTCTTTACGATATTGCGAA
>DYSM01000515.1 GCA_020718265.1 Draconibacterium orientale
GAGAATTAATTTATTACATACATTTTAACTTATTCCGATTTTTTTCTCAAATACATTTAATTATGCTGTGAGTATAGAGAATACACAGAGTTCCACAGAGAATAAAAACCGCTTTGCGGTTTTAAAAACGTTATACCAAATCTGTTAAAGCAGAACTCAATTTTCGACAAACACCAACACTCAATTAATAATTATAAAATTTTACACAATGAAAGAAGTTTATATTGTTTCTGCCGTAAGAACACCAATAGGCAGTTTTGGCGGTGTATTATCAGATGTTTCAGCAACCCGCTTGGGTTCAATTGCAATAAAAGGGGCAATTGAAAAAGCCGGCATAACACCCGAAACGGCAACCGAAGTTTTTATGGGAAATGTGGTTTCGGCGAACCTTGGACAAGCACCTGCACGGCAAGCCGCACTATTTGCCGGTATGCCCAATACCACCATCTGTACGACTATCAATAAAGTGTGTGCTTCCGCCATGAAAGCCGTTATGCTTGGTGCACAAAGCATTATGCTTGAAGAAAACCAAGTTGTAATAGTCGGCGGCATGGAAAACATGTCGCAAATTCCGCATTACACACCGGGTTTGCGTACCGGCTTGAAACTTGCCGACGGCAAACTTATCGACGGACTGATAAAAGACGGATTGTGGGACGTTTACAACAATTATCACATGGGCGTTGCAGCCGAATTATGTGCTTCGGAAATGAATTTTTCGCGTGAAGAACAAGATCGCTATGCCGTTCAATCCTACAACAGAGCTTCCGCTGCCGTTGAATCAGGGAAATTTAAAAACGAAATTGTTTCGGTGGAAGTTGAAACGCGCAAAGGCAGAATCGTTATCGACACCGATGAAGAATATAAAAACGTGGCTTTCGATAAAATTCCGCTCTTAAAACCTGTTTTTAAAAAAGACGGCACGGTAACGGCAGCTAACGCTTCAACCATTAACGACGGAGCTTCGGCAATGGTTTTAATGAGTAAAGAAAAAGCTGACGAACTTGGCATCAAACCTTTGGCTAAAATTATTGCTTTTGCCGATGCAGCACAGGCTCCTGAATGGTTTACGACTTCGCCGGCAAAATCAATTTTAAAGGCTTTGGATAAAATTGGTAAAAAAACTTCGGATATTGATTTTTACGAAATTAATGAAGCTTTTGCCGCAGTTTCTTTAGCTGCGGTTAAAGAATTGAATTTAGACGAGGCAAAAGTAAATGTAAACGGTGGAGCTATTGCTCTTGGGCATCCTTTGGGAAATTCGGGGTCGCGAATCATCGTTACTTTAATCAATGTTTTGAAACAAAACAATGGAAAATACGGCGTGGCTTCTTTGTGCAACGGAGGAGGCGGTGCATCGGCAGTGGTGATTGAAAATATGTGATTTTATGAAATGCTTAATTATAAATGGTTAATGGTTAATGAAGTAATAACTTGATTTTGACAAGAATACGGACGATGTAAAATACAAATAAATCTGCCCGATTACTTATACTGTTTTTGCATCAATTTAAAATCCCGATTCCTTTTAAAGAATCGGGATTTTATCATCTCATTTTTTTTCACTTCTTGTAAATAATAAAAGTGAAACGGCTTTTACAACATATTTCCATGCAGTGAAATCATTCGCGCACATTGTCAAAAATTTGTATTAAGCGTTCAACTTCGGATA
>DYSM01000096.1 GCA_020718265.1 Draconibacterium orientale
TAATTTAACTTTACAAACTTTCAACTTTATGACTTTTTATACTGAACTCATTTAAACTATTAAAAAACAAAGAATGACTACTTTATGACTATTTTTTGACTACTATATGACAAAACATTCTATTGAAAAACAAACGATAATCTACATAATATCAAATATTTACACGTTTTCTTACGAATACTAATCAGTAAACATTTTTCCGAATAGAATAAATTGACATATTTTTAAAAACGGCAGTCTAACGAATGTCGTTTTTTTTATGCACAAAAGTTACTAAAATAGTTCATGTTATCAGAAAATATATTAAATTTTTATGTCGAAAAACAGCTTCTATCCGAAATTCTGCTAAAATATCTATTTTTGAGAAAAATTTAAAATCTTAAATACAGATAAACATGGCATTTAATCTCAGAAATCGTAACTTCCTGAAACTGTTGGATTTTACACCTGCCGAAATCAAATTTTTATTACAACTCTCAGCCGACCTCAAAGCGGCAAAATACGCCGGAACCGAGCAACCGCGTTTGAAAGGCAAGAATATTGCACTGATTTTTGAAAAAACCTCAACACGCACACGTTGCGCGTTTGAAGTTGCAGCGTTCGACCAAGGCGCGCAGGTAACGTATCTCGGTCCGTCGGGCACACAAATCGGCGGCAAAGAATCCATGAAAGACACAGCCCGCGTGCTCGGACGCATGTACGACGGCATTGAATATCGCGGATTCGGACAAGCAATTGTGGAAGAACTCGGCGCGTATGCCGGCGTTCCGGTTTGGAACGGTTTGACAGACGAATTTCACCCGACACAAATTCTTGCCGATTTTCTTACCATGCAGGAACACAGCGACAAACCGCTGCATCAAATTTCGTTCGCCTACATGGGCGACGCGCGCAATAACATGGGCAACTCGCTCATGGTAGGCGCAGCGAAAATGGGCATGGACGTGCGTTTGGTTGCCCCGAAAGAAGTGCAACCTGCTGAGGATTTGGTGGCTACATGCCGCGAAATTGCCAAAGAAACCGGCGCGAAAATTACTGTAACAGACAACGTAAAAGAAGGCGTAAAAGGTGCCGATTTTATTTATACAGATGTTTGGGTATCGATGGGCGAACCGGAATCGGCATGGGCAAAACGCATCGAACTGCTTAAACCATACCAAGTTAACAAAGCCGCAATGGATGCAACGGGCAATCCGAACACAAAATTCCTGCATTGCTTGCCGGCCTTCCACAACCGCGAAACCAAAGTTGGCGAAGATATTTTTAAAAAATTCGGCATCGAATCCATGGAAGTTACCGAAGAAGTGTTTGAATCCAAAGCCTCTATCGTGTTCGACCAAGCCGAAAACCGCCTGCATACCATCAAAGCTGTGATGGTAGCTACGCTCGGAGCGTAATATTTATCAAGTAAAAAGTTTGTAAAGTCTAAGGTTTCTAAACTAAGAAACTTGGAACATTGAACGCGAAAAATCCGAATGCAGACCTGCATTTGGATTTTTTTCTTTTTTAGGCAATAATTTTTTTTCAAAATAAGTAAGATTTTTTGTGGTTTGAAAAAGTTTTGCAAGATTTTTGACTTATATCTGACAATGTTACATGAAAAATTGTAAGTATTTAAGAAAAAGTTTTAATTTTGGCGTACATGCCGATACAGAAAAAGTCATATTTCACGGCAACGTGCTTTCTCGCTGTGCTGCTTGCATTTAGCGGAGTAGGAGAGCGTTTGCGTGCTCAATCGGTAGAAATCGGCGTAATCAATCTTTCCGGAAATAGTTTTAAATCAAAGACTTACACATTAAACGGAACTTGGAATTTTTATCCGGAACAGCTTTTAGAACCCGAACAATTCGATACGCTCGACCTCGAACCACTTCCGATACTTGTGCCCGGTTTGTGGCATAAACAAGCGGATAAACGCATCAGTTCGGCAAAATTCGGAACGTACCGAATGACATTTTTTCTGCCGGATGAAACTATTTATGCGCTGAATATCAACCGAATACAATCTGCTTACAAACTCTGGGTGAACGGCGAACTCATTACGGAGCAGGGCAAAGTTTCTTCTCAAAAAGAAACAGCAAAACCGTTTTGGTCTGCCCGAAATTTTACGTTTGATGCGCGCTTCGGCGAAAACGAAATTGTGTTGCAAGTCAGCAATTTCCATCATAAAAAAAGCGGCATCGAACAACCTTTGCATATCGGAAAGCCCGAAGTTTTGTCGGAATGGGCGTGGTTTATAACGGGAACAGACGTATTTTTGGTCGGTGTTTTGTTTATAATGGGCGTGTACCATTTGGGTTTGTATTTTACGCGCCGCCGCGATTTAAGTTCTCTGTATTACGCACTTACCATGTTTTTTTCGGCTTCATTTTCCGGCACTGTCGGCGAAATTCTGTTTACAAAACTTTGGTATGATTTTGATTGGTCTCTGCTCGTAAAAATTAATTACATCAGTAATTATCTGCGCCTTATTGCATTTGTGCTTTTTATCGGAACTGTTTTTTCTGAAGTAACAAATCGTAAACTATTAATTAGTTCGGCGATTTTTGCCGGAGTTATGATTTTGTTTTCTGCTGTCGCGCCCGTCAGTCTTGTTTCGCAAACTCTGATTGTTTTTTTGATTTATGCTGTTTTGTGCATCGGGCTTGTAATATGGCTCACAGTCAAGGCGATATTTAGAAAATTAGACGGCTCGATTCTCTCATTTGCCGGAACAATGATATTGGCATTTGCCGCAATAAATGACATTTTGGGCGAACTCAATCTTATCGACACAGTATCTTTAGTTACTGCCGGCATGTTTGTGTTTACATTGGTTCAGGCATATTTGTTAGCCTTGCGTAATGCAATGTTTTACAAGTCGTTAGAACTTTTGCAAAATCGTTTGATGATGTTAGCTCAAATTAAAGACGGCTTACTCGGTACGAGTTCCAACAAATTGGAAATGCTTTTGGATGTTGTCGGAGATGTTTTGAAAATGACTCACGGCGTACTGCTGGTCAAACACGGAACAAAGTGGATGGTCGGAGCAGAATTTAGCCTCGGAAGAGCACGTCCGTGGAATGTTCCCGCCTTTGGAATGCTCGACAATGTGCGCTATCCGAGAACAATTTTGAAACACGTTATCGAAACGAAATCAGATTTATTTTTTGAATCAAGAAAAAATTCAGATGAAAATCATACCGAGTATCTTGTGGGTTACGGCGTGCAAAATGTGTACTGTTTAGTTGCCGGAGATGCAGAAAATCCCAACGCAGTGTTGCAATTTGAAGATAAAATTCGCAGCACATCGGAACTCGAGCACAAAAAAAAGGTGTTGCAAAC
This sequence comes from Draconibacterium orientale, assembly GCA_020718265.1. GTDB lineage: Bacteria > Bacteroidota > Bacteroidia > Bacteroidales > JAADGE01 > DYOJ01. Next base: position 3,325 of record DYSM01000096.1, read on the forward strand.
CATAAAACCGCAAATAGAAGTTTTTATTCAAAATTTTGAATTTTATCGCCAATTGCGGGAAATGAACCAAAATTTGGAAGATAACGTAAATAAACGTACTTCCGAAATTTTGCTCCAAAACGAAGAACTCGAAGCAGCCGGTATTGAAATTGAAAAGCAAAATAATTTCTTGTCAAATGCTTACGAAGAGCTTAATATTCAGAATATTGAAATTCACGACAGCATTCAATACGCCAAAAAAATTCAGCAATCTGTTCTGCCGCAACGCACGTCTATTCGAGCATTGTTTCCGCAAACCTTTATCTTTTTTAAACCCGAAGAGCAACTCAGCGGAGATTTTTATTGGGTTGGAAAAACGATTTTAGAAACTACAGAAAAACACTATTTCGCGTGCGCTGACAGCACCGGACACGGTGTGCCGGGCGCGTTAATGTCAATTGTAGGCAGCAACATGCTGAACCACGCTGTTCATGAACACAAAATAGAGCAACCTGCGCAAATTTTAGACTTTTTACACACGCGAATCGGCGAGCAATTAAAACCGCGCACCGGGCGTTTTGAATACCACGACAGCATCGGTGTCGGACTCATATCCTACGAACCAAGCACACAAAAACTTGAATTTGCAGGTGCTGATATGTCGCTGACAGTCATACGAAACTGCGAACAAACGACTGTAAAATCCGATAAAACCGCAATCGGCGAAGTTTTCCGAAAAAAGGAACACACAACCTATACAAATCACAGTTTAGATATTCAACCGCATGATATAATTTACATGTTTACAGACGGTTATACTAATCAAATTGGTGGTCAGCAAGCTACGCGTTTCACTTCAAAGCGACTTTTTCAGCTTTTGACAGAAATTCATACGCTTGACTTAGACGACCAATTACTTCGCCTAAGTAAAGCACACGACGAGTGGCGCGGAAATGAGCCGCAACGTGATGATATTCTGATAGTTGGTATTAAATTTTAGATATAAATGCTTACATTTTTAAAACATATACGCTTTTGTTTTATCAGCATTATTTTGATGCTGAGCGTGCATGTTTTGTTCGGACAACAATTATTAGTCAACGGGAAAGCTGATTTGACTTCGTTTGATTTCAAAAATTCAAATGCCGAACTTACAGGCAGTTGGGCGTTCGCATGGCAGGAATTTCTGCCACCCTACAAAGGCAACGATTTGATTGATTCTTCACATTTTTTCGCAGTTCCGCAACTTTGGAACAACAAAATTATTAACGGAAAAATGCGCAACGGCGAAGGTTTTGCAACCTATTATGCCGAGTTCAAAGTGCCCGAAAATATGACCCGCATGGCACTCAGAATGCAACGCATTGAATCTGCTTACAAGTTGTATATCAATGACTCTCTTTACATTTCGAGCGGAACTGCCGGCAAAAATTTTTATTCGGAAAAAGCTCAAAAAAAGAACATTTACATCGTATTTCCGGTAACAAAAGGTAAATTTTCGCTCACGTTTCATGTCAGCAATTATCATCACAAAAAAGGCGGTTTTGTCGATGCTCCGGTTCTCGGATTGCCTGAAACTGTTTTGCACAAAAGTGATACCGAGCGCGGCTTTGACGCTTTTTTGGCAGGCGCATTGCTTATCGTGGCATTTTATCATTTAGGTATTTTCTTTTTACGCCGTAAAGAATTTTCAGCTTTATTTTTTGGCGGAATGGCGGCTGCTGTAGTTTTTCATCGACTTACAAACGGCGAATTACTTATCAATCAAATATTTCCGGCTATCGAATGGGAGCTTATTTTAAAAATAGATTACATTGCGTTGTTTTTACAACTTGCATTTTTCTTATTGTTCTTCCTTTCGTTTTTCCGTGCACATGCGTCCGGTAAATTTATCAAAATATTTGTCGGATTAATTGCAGCAATGATTCCGGTTGTTTTGCTAACGCCGGCGCGTATTTATACGCATTTGCTCATATATATTGAATTTTCAACAATTCTTTCTATCCTATATGTAATTTATATTCAAATAGTTGCGATAAAGAAACGCCAACAGAACGGACTTTTACTTCCGTTCTTCGGTACAATAATTTTACTGTTTGCAGCGGTCAACGATGAGCTTTTGGAATTGGAGTTTATTCAATCTCGCAGTATGTTTCATTTCGGAATGCTGATTTTTGTATTCTTTCAATCGTATTTATTATCATTCAAATTTTCAGCTTTAATATCTCAAAATGAAATACTTAATAAGCGACTTTTGGAAATTGATGCCATGAAAAATTTGTTTATGCAACGCAAAGGTTTTGACTTGCGCATGTTGCTGCAAACGTTGATTGAGAATTTCGGAGGCGACCGAGCGCAAATAATTTCTGTAAATAATAACGAACACAGCTTACGTTTCAGCTACCCCGGTACCGAAAAAAGCCGACACGATTACCCTGAGGTTCTGATAGATAAGATTATTTCAAAACGAGAAGTCGCCTACATTCACACCAAATCGCAGGCAGAAACCATGCTTTCGTTTGAATACATGTCGAAAGCGTCGCCAAAGTCCGCAGTCGGAGTCCCAATAATTGCACACAACCAAGTTAAACATGTTATTTATATCGAAAATTACAAGCAAGAAAATAGTTTTGGACCGGAACTTGCACAAAATATTGATTTACTTGCCAATCAAATCGCCGGCTTAATCGAAAACCACGAAATTTACGGACGACTTGAATCCTTGAATACGAATTTGGAGGAAATTATCGAACAACGCACCGCCGAACTAATGCAACAACGCGAAGAGCTTCATACTCAGCGGGATGCAATAGAACAACAGAATACGTTCCTCACGGATATTTACAAAGAAATTTCGGAAAAAAATAAAATAATGAAACTTGGCATCCAATACGCCAAGCGCATTCACGCTGCCCTAATGCCCGGAAAACATATTTTAGATGATGTTTTTCCGGAGAATTTCGTGTTTTTCCGACCAAAAGATATCCTAAGCGGCGACTTTTTTTGGACAACAAAATTGACAACTCACGCTGAAGAACGCAAGATTTTCACAGTTTCGGATTGCACCGGGCACGGTGTTCCGGGTGCATTGATGTCGATTATCGGAAGTAATTTATTGCACGAAGCAACCCTGATTCACGGTATTTCTGAACCTGGCAAGATTCTGGATTTTATGCAACTTTCTATCAGAGAGAAACTTAACCAATACGATAAATCCGACTCCAAAGACGGAATGGATATGACGTTGATAGCATTCGATTCGGCATCAATGACGCTTCAATTTGCTGCAGCTCGAAATCCGATGTTGCTTGTTCGTGCCGGTAAAGTTATTGAGTATAAGGCAGATAAAATGTCCATCGGCGGCGCAGAACATGCACGCATTGCATCAACCAGAACATTTGAAACGCAAACAGTTCAAATTGAAAAAGGTGACGTAATCTATTTGTTTTCAGATGGTTACTTAGACCAAACAGGCGGCGAACACGGACGTAAGTTTATGAAACCGCGTTTCATGCAACTTATATCCTACCTACACCCGCTTCCGTTAAAAACGCAACACTATCAGCTTTCTGCAATTTTTGAAAAATGGAAAGGGCAAAACATTCAACTTGACGATGTTACCGTTGCAGCAATTCGGTTTTAAAAGTCAAATCTAATGTGCTGAATTTGAGCTTTTGCGGTTCGATATTCTAACAAAATATCGTCCATGATGTGTTTAACCGGTTTTATCGACTTAATGAGTGCGGAAACTTGTCCGATTTCCAGTTCGCCTTCCGTCATATCGCCCTCAAACATACCGAGTTTGGCTCTGCCTCTTCCTAAAAGTTCAGACAATTCTTCTTTGGATTTTCCTTCGGATTCAGCAGTTTCTATACGCTGAGCAAACGCATTACGAAGCAACCGAACAGGCACTAATTGTTTGAGTAACAGATTTGTATCTCCTTCTTTTGAATAAATGACAGCTTTTTTGAAATTTTCGTGTGCAGAAGATTCCTCCGAAGCGGCAAACGCACTTCCGATTTGAACGCCGTCTGCACCTAAAACCATGTTAGCCAACATACTGCGTCCCGAAAAAATTCCGCCTGCAGCAATAAGCGGAAGTGCCGTAACTGCACGCACCGCAGGAATGAGCACGAGCGTTGTCGTTTCTTCGCGTCCGTTGTGTCCGCCGGCTTCAAAGCCTTCTGCTACAATGGCATCGACACCGGCTTCATCTGCCTTTTGTGCGAATTTTGAATTTGAAACCACGTGTGCAACTTTAATACCTTTATTTTGCAAAAAATTAGTCCACGTTTTTGGATTTCCCGCAGATGTGAAAACAATTTTAACACCTTCATCCACAATAAGTTGCATTATTTCTTCAACATTCGGATACAGCAACGGAACATTCACGCCGAATGGTTTTTCCGTTGCAGCTTTTGTTTTACGAATATGTTCGCGCAACACATCCGGACGCATGGAACCTGCGCCTATAAGCCCAAGTCCGCCGGCATTGCTCACTGCGGAAGCTAATTGCCAGCCGGAACACCAAATCATACCTCCCTGAATAACAGGATATTGAATACCGAAAAGTTGTGAAATACGGTTTTGCATAAAAATCATTGTTTTCTGAAATACAGAATTCATTGTGCTGAATTATGAATCATATCGCAAATTTATCAAAATTTACATCATGTTTTCTTATCTTTGACAAAATTTTCAGTAGTATGAAATCGATATCGGAGCTGTATTTTGAGCAATTCAGAAAAAATATTATCGGGATTGATGCCGAATTTGACTCGCCGTATGGCAGACAAAAACTCGTATATGCAGATTGGATTGCAAGCGGACGACTTTACAAACCCATTGAAAATAAGCTAAGTTACGAGTTCGGAGCTTATGTCGGCAACACACATTCGGAAGCCAGCGAAACCGGCGTTACGATGACGATGCTCTATCATCGCGCGCATCAAATCATTAAGAATCATGTAAATGCATCGCCTAACGATGTTATTATTACGACAGGTTCCGGAATGACAGGTGCGGTTAGCAAATTTCAACGCATTCTTGGCATAAAATATCCCGAAAAATTAGAAAAATATTTGGCTTGCATTCCCAAATCCGACAGACCTGTGGTTTTTGTAACGCATATGGAGCACCATTCGAACCATACATCGTGGCTCGAAACCTTGGCAGATGTTGTGGTTTTGGAACCGCAAAAAGACTTAACTGTGTGTGCAGATATATTAGACAATGAACTTTCAAAATATTCTGACCGAAAAATAAAAATTGGTTCGTTTAGTGCAGGCTCTAATGTTACGGGCATTGTTCCACTGTATCACAAACTTGCAGAAGTGATGCACAAACACGGCGGCTTTGCGTTTGTGGATTTTGCGGCATCGGCTCCGTATGTGAATATCGACATGCACCCTGAAAATCCGTTTCAGGCATTGGATGCCATTTTCTTTTCGCCGCACAAAATGCTCGGCGGTCCGGGCAGCTCAGGCGTGCTGGTTTTCAACAGAAATTTGTATCACAACAAACGCCCCGACCAACCGGGCGGAGGCACCGTTGCGTGGACAAACCGCTGGAACGAGTACGCCTTTGTCGATGACATAGAACAGCGTGAAGACGGCGGCACTCCTGCGTTTTTGCAAACCATGCGTGCTGCTTTGGCTATCAAATTGAAAGAAAAAATGGGCGTTGAACACATTGCAGAACGTGAGCACGAGTTACAAAAAATCTTTTACGAAGCGTTCGATTCGATGCCTAAATTTCATCTTTTGGCAAACGAGCATCGCGAACGATTGGGCGTTTTTTCGTTTTATATTGAAGGACTGCATCACAATTTGGTTGTGCGTTTGATGAACGACCGTTTTGGTATTCAGGTTCGCGGAGGTTGCTCATGCGCAGGCACTTACGGACATTATTTGTTAGATGTTTCACTTGAACGTTCGCACGAAATTACGCAAAAAATATTAAGCGGCGACCTTTCCGAAAAACCGGGTTGGGTGCGAATTTCCTTGCATCCGACCATGACAACAGAAGAAGCTAATCTGATTATCAATGCGTTACGTGAAGTGTTGGAACACGGTAAAAGTTGGGCAGAGGATTATGTTTTCGATAAACATGCCGGCGAATTTTACCACAAAACGTCGGCGCGTTGGTCAGCCGCCGATTTCGATTCATGGTACGAAATTTAATTCTTCCGAGCAAAATCAATTTGTGCTGATAACGTTAAACATATAT
>DYSM01000516.1 GCA_020718265.1 Draconibacterium orientale
CAATTTAAGTAAATTGCTTATTATCAGTAATTTAACTTTACAAACTTTCAACTTAATGACTTTTTATACTGAACTCTTTTATTAAAATCAAAAATTAAGATGAAACAGTTTATCATATTGTCAATCATGCTTTTGTTTTTTGTGAGCACAGCGTCGTCTCAAACTCCGCTCAGCAAACAGAAACACAACGTAAATGCCGCACTCGATGTTTTGAAAACCGACCGTGCCTTACGCGCCGCAGGTGTCGGGTTTTATGCCGTGGATGTAAAAACAGGTGAAGTTATAGCGGAATACAATCCGTATTTGGCACTCAAACCGGCTTCCACCATGAAACTTGTAACCTCGGCAACGGCATTGAATGTGCTCGGAAAAAACTTTAAATTCAAAACCACAATCGAATATCGTGGTTATATTGATACCGTTACGCATATTTTGCATGGCGATATCGTTGTGCGCGGCGGCGGCGACCCGACTTTGGGCTCGAGTCATTTTACAAAAAATCAGGAAGGATTCCTATATGAATGGGCTGAGCGAATTAAGCAAGCGGGCATTGATTCCGTGAACGGATACCTGATTGCCGATGCAAGTGTGTTCGGTTACGACATGGTTCCGCCCACGTGGTCGTGGGAAGATATGGGCAACTATTTTGGTGCCGGTGCGTGCGGGCTTGCCGTGTTCGACAACGCCTACACGCTGACCATGAACACCGGAACCAAACTTGGCGATACCTGCAAAATTGTGTCCATGTATCCGCCGATTCCGGAAATGGTGTTTGAAAATACCGTTATCGGAGCCGATGTGAAGGACGATTGGTCGTATATTTTTGGGCAACCCTACACGTATGAGCGTTTCATACGCGGTAAATTGCCTGTCGGACGCGCGGCTTACGAAATCAGCGGTGCCATGCCCGACCCGGCTCTTTACACCGTTACGCGCTTCGCACAAGTTCTGAACTCTCAAGGCATCGGATTCTCTCAAAAGCCTGTAACATACCGCGAAATGCCCGAACTCAAAGCTGCCGATACGCTCAAACATACAAAAATTTACATCCATAATTCTGCTCCGCTTTCGGATATAATACGCTTATTTAACTTTAAGAGTATTAACTTGTTCGGTGAACATTTGTGTAATTATCTCGGCTATAAAAATTCCGGCATCGGAACAACCAAAACCGGAACTGACTTTGTGGAACATTTTTGGGAAACCAAAGGCGTGGACATTGCCGGCTTGTCCTACAACGACGGCAGCGGCTTGTCGCACTACAACACCATATCGGCATACCAACAAGCTGAGGTTCTGAAATATATGTTTAACAAAAGCGATTTTGAAACCTATTACAAATCCATACCCACAGTGGGGCAGGAGGGAACCGTAAAAACCTTATGCCAAGGCACTGCCGCCGAAGGGAACATGCACGCCAAAAGCGGTTCCATACGTGCCGTGCGTGCGTATGCCGGTTATGTGAAATCCGCTTCGGGCAGAGACATTGCGTTTTCAATCATCTTCAATAACTTTTCCTGCTCATCATCATCCGCAAAAGATAAAATGGAGCCGGTTTTATCCGCTTTGGCAGAATTTAAGTTGTAACAAGACTTTCGTTTAGTCGAACGAATATGACAATGTTCTTAACCTTTTTACAATTTTGAAGGGTTAGCACTAT
>DYSM01000517.1 GCA_020718265.1 Draconibacterium orientale
TATCTAATTTACAATAAATCAATATCTTACAAAAAATATTAACGGAGTATTGTTAGAATATAGAATGAGTTCAGTATAAAAAGTCAGAAAGTTGAAAGTTTGTAAAGTTACAATTACTGATAATAAGCAATTTACTTAAATTATAAAATATTTTCAAAAACACTGATAATCAGGCTTATAGATTGTTTAGCTAAAATAAAACAGGCTTTTTAGACCGGACTATAGAATTATTCAATGTGTTATGAGTTCTCATACAAATACTATGTCCAAAGGTATCCGGTTATAAAAAACCTGATTTCAAAAAATTCAAATTGCGTTTTATGCCTGCATATTTCGCGCGTTTGACAGCGGATTTGCGAAACATACGTTGAAATGTTGTTTCGGACATTGCGAACCACTCGTCGGCAGACATTCCGAGAAGTTCGTCGGAAGCACGAAGGCTGTCGTCCGAGTGCGGTTGTGCTTTGCGGTTGTACGGGCATACATCTTGGCAGATGTCGCAGCCGAACACACGGTTTTGGAACATTCCGCCGAATGTTTTATCTATTTCGCCCTTGTTCTCAATGGTTTGATAGGCAATGCAGCGTTGCGCATTCAATACGCCGGCGGAAGTGATGGCTTGCGTGGGACAGGCATCTATACAGCGCGTGCATGTGCCGCAGAAATTTTTGATATTTGGCGTATCGTATTCTAATTCAATATCTAAGATGAGTTCACCTATAAAAAAAAACGAACCTTGTCGCGTGAGCAGGTTTCCGTTTTTGCCTTGCGTGCCAAGTCCGGCAAGTTGCGCCCACTTGCGTTCGAGAACAGGTGCGCTGTCGGTAAATGCTCTGCCCTGTGCATGGGCAAGTTGGGTGTTTATGAACTCGTGTAGTTGACGGAGTTTATCTTTTATAACATCGTGATAGTCTTCGCCGTACGCATATTTCGATAAGACGGGGGCATCGGCATCTGTTTGAGTTTGCTCAGGAAAATAATTTTGCAAAACAACGATAACGGACTTTGCTCCGGGCACGAGCAGGCGTGGGTCGAGGCGCATATCGAGGTTGCGTTGCATGTAATTCATGTCGGCGTGGAAGCCGGCGCTCAGCCATGCAGACAAATGTTCGGCTTCTTCTTGCAGGTAGCGTGCCTGCGCAATGCCGCAAGCCGAAAACCCGAGGCGAAGGGCTTCCGATTTAATGCGGTCGGCGTATGTGGGCGTGGTTGCGATGTGAAACGGATTATGAGTTGGTTTATTGCTTGTATCTGCGGGACAAAAATAAATATTCGGAGTGATTTTTGCGTCGTCGTGAGAAACGTCAATTTCTGATTTTACGGTTATCTAAATCATGGCTGTCAATGGTTGTGTCCGAACCGTTTTCTTATTTGCGAACTACTCAATTTTATTTTTTACTTCTGTGCAGAAATCTAAAAACTTCTTAAATGTTTGTATATGATTTGTATTTGAAGCTCTTTTTATTATCTCATTTAAATAATTGGGTTCTATAACCGCCCTTGGATTTTTCTTTGAATATTGGATATTTCTTTCGGATAACATTTCAGATAGATATACTTCATGAAAAACTGAGTGTGTTTCAAATCCTTCAAATTTACCCATTAATTCAGGGTCATTTAGTGAAACATTATAGAAATCATTAAATTCTCTTAATAG
>DYSM01000518.1 GCA_020718265.1 Draconibacterium orientale
ATCTTCAAATTTAAAGCAGAAACAAACTAAATACGATGAAATAGTCATTTTTTAACTATGAGTTCAGTATAAAAAGTCATAAAGTTGAAAGTTTGTAAAGTTAAATTACTGATAATAAGCAATTTACTTAAATTATAAAATATTTTCAAAAACACTGATAATCAAGCATATAGGTTGTTTAGCTAAAATAAAACAGGCTTTTTAGACCGGACTCAAATATATTTTGCAACATACGTGTTTTGCAGCAATGCCGGTTTCAGTTTTTGAAAATAGTTTTGCAAACGTTTTCAAAATAAAAAAAAATGAAATATTTTATACTCGCTTTCAGCCTATTTTTGGCAATTTCCGGATTTGCTCAGGTTAAAAAATTTACAAACTTTGAATCGGGTAAGAGTCTGATTTCAAAGCATAAACAACGCAGCGAATTTGTATTAGACCGCACAAATACGTTTATCGGCAACGGTACCGGCTGGACTCAAGACGGCACCGAATGGACACTCACGCGCGATGCAGAAGGTTTGCCGCTGACCATAGAAGCGGACACGATTTACTTTAATCAAACCTACAAAGCGTATTTGGCGGAACTTTCGTATCACGACAACGATTCGCTTTTTGAGTATAAACTCCGCGATTGGTCCGGCTCGGCTTGGAGTTCGGATTATGTTTATTATGAGCAATATAGAAGCGACGGACAACCTGTTGAAACACGAGACGGCTGGTATGCTACGCGCGAATTATACTTCTATAACTCTGAAAATCAGAAAATTGAAAAACGCGAGCAAGATGATTACGGCACTTGGGTCGATTTCTCGAGCACCTTATATATGTACGACGCCGGAAAATTGATTCAGGAAGAATATCGCCAAAATGTAAGCGAAGCTTGGGAAAGCCGAATTCTTACAACGCACACATACACAGACGGTTTACTTACAGAATCGCTCACAAATTATGTGCTCGAAGATTGGATGACAAACGTAATTTACGAATACGATGCCAACAACTTTTTACTGACTGCGACCGTGCAAGGCAAAACAGAATCGACAAATTGGGAAGATTTTTCTAAAACCACCTACCGTTACGACCAAGGCGGGCGAATAACAGAACACGCTGAAATTGACCTCAGTGATGCGGCATTCAGCACCAAAGACGAATACACGTATGACGAATTTGGCAACGAACGAACTCGATTTATTTACGAAAACAGCGACGATTGGTCGCTTTTCTACAAAGGTTTTGACGAGTATGATGCGAATTTGAATATCTCAAGATATTATACACAAGTCAAAAATGAATCGGGTGTGTTTGTGAATTTTGACAAATACGAATACAGTTGGTCGGAAATTTTGGATGTCGAAGATATTAAAAATCAGGTTGTAATCCATCCGAATCCGACAACTGATATTCTGACTCTTTCCGGAATCGAAAGCTCGGAATGTGTAGAAATTTTCATTATCGACCTTACGGGAAAAACCGTTTATCAAAAAAAATCTGTAAATGACCACGTTTTGGACATACGAAACTTGCAATCAGGACTTTATTTTTTGCGCATTAAAACAGCAAAAACAACTAAAACAGGCAAATTTATTAAAAACTAAAAGACTTTTAACAATACTTCGTTAGATTTTAGAATTTAGATGTTAGACATTAGACTCAAAT
>DYSM01000519.1 GCA_020718265.1 Draconibacterium orientale
TTTCGCAATATCGTAAAGAATTTCAACATGTTATGAGTTTTCTTACAAGGACTAATTACTTATCATAAAAAAAATGTCAATTGCCGAAAAGCCGCTTAGCGATTATTTTTGATAAAACACTTATTGATTTTCTAATACTTATGAAACCGCTTAGCGGCTAACAATACCTTTCCGAGCAAACCCGAAATTTATCATTCTTCAATAATTTTTACGCCTTCCGAATTGATTGTGGTAACATACGTGTGAAAATTTAAGCCAATTTTGGAGTAAATTTCCGATATTGCATTGTCGATTTTGCGCGCAGTTTCTTCGTCTTTGCTTAACATAAAAACAGAGGGACCGGAGCCGGAAATTCCGCCGCCTAATGCGCCTTGCTCCATACTTTTTGTCTTAATTTCGGCAAAAGCCGGAATTAATATGGAACGAATCGGCTCGACAATATAATCTTCCAACGACCTGCTAATCAGTTCGTAATCGTGTTTCATAAATCCTGCAATTAAGCCCGCAACGTTGCCCCACTGACGTACGGCATCTTTGAGTAAAACTTGCGTTTTCAGAATTTGGCGCGCATCGGACGTTTTAACTTCAATTTGCGGATGCACGACCGTTACGAACATCGGCGGTGCCGGAATCGGAATAATATCGAGAGGCGAATTGGAACGAATCAGCGTTACGCCGCCAAAAATGCACGGCGCAATGTTATCCGCATGGCGCGAACCGGATGCAACCTGTTCACCATAAGTCGCAAAATTGACAAGTTCATCGTTTGTAAACCGATTGTCTAACAAGTAGTTAGCAGCAACAACTACACCTGCCGCACTCGCAGCACTTGAACCGATTCCGCTGCCCGGTTTAATGTGTTTTGTGCTTTCAACGATGAAACCAACATTTTCTGGCACTGCTTTCAAAAGTGCCAGAAGAGCCGCGCCGGAACAGTTTTTTTCCGGTTCTGTCGGTAAATTGTAAGTATCATGGTTTATGATAGTTACACCTTTTTGGTCTGTGAGTGTCAAAGTCAAAATATCTGCCGGTTCGTGCAATGCAAAACCGAGAATATCGAAACCGCAAACCACATTCGCGACTGTTCCGGGTGAGGCTACGGTAATTTTTTTTATTTCTTTCATGTTGAAAATCAGATTTTTGCGGCACGAATTATATCGGCAAATACGCCCGATGCGGTGAGGTCTGCGCCTGCGCCGGCTCCTTTGACCATGAGCGGAAGTTGTGCGTACCGATTTGTGTAGAACAAAACGACATTATCTTTTCCGAAAAGTTTGTAAAAATCGTGGTTCGCATCAATGTGTTGCAATCCGACAGAAGCTTTGCCGTTTTCCAAAGTTGCCACAAATTTCAACTTACAATGTTGATTTTCAGCTTTTTCTAACAAATTTTTGAAATGAGCTTCGTGTTTTTCAACTTGTTTGTAAAAATTTGCAATATCGCCGGTCATACAGGCTTCTGGCATGAATGAAACATTTTGAATATCAGAAAGTTCCATCTTTAAACCGCTTTCGCGTGCAAGAATTAGAATTTTTCGCATCACATCAATTCCGCTCAAATCCAAACGCGGATCAGGTTCTGTATAACCCTCATCCTGAGCTTGTTTCACTACGGAAGCGAACGTTTTTTTGCCATCGTAATTATTAAA
>DYSM01000520.1 GCA_020718265.1 Draconibacterium orientale
AACACTGTCTAATATTGAATCATTTGCATCACTTTTTTTGCGAGATTTTCAGCTTCAGCTTCGCTTTTACTCTCGGAATAAATCCGAATAATCGGTTCGGTATTCGATTTTCGCAAATGCACCCAACCCTCGGCAAAATCCGCTTTCACGCCGTCAATTGTGCTGACTTGCACGCCTGCTAATTTTTCAAGTTCCGATTTCACGTTTGCCAAAACCGCATCCACATTCGTTTCGGGCGTAAGTTGAATTTTATTTTTCGAGATAAAATAGTTCGGATACGTGGCACGAAGTTGCGAACACGTTTTGCCCGATTTAGCTAAATGCGTCAAAAACAAAGCGATACCGACTAAGGAATCGCGTCCGTAATGCAATTCCGGGAATATAACGCCGCCGTTGCCTTCGCCGCCGAACACCGCATTTGTGCGTTTCATCTCAGCCACAACATTCACTTCGCCCACTGCCGAAGCCGAGTAACTTCCATTATATCTTTGTGTTACATCGCGCAACGCACGAGACGACGATAAGTTTGAAACCGTATTTCCGCCCGAATTTCGTGCCAACAAATAATCGGCAATTGCCACAATTGTGTATTCTTCGCCGAACATTGTGCCGTCTTCGTTGATAATTGCCAATCTGTCCACATCCGGATCGACGACGAAACCCACATTGACGTTTCCGGATTTTATCAAATCGGAAATATCTGTCAAATGTTCGGGCAGCGGTTCGGGGTTGTGGGCAAATTCGCCGGTTGGTGCCTCGTTGAGCGCAATTACATTTTTTATGCCCAAAGCCTTCAAAAGTGCAGGAATTGCAATTCCGCCTACAGAATTTACGGCATCGAACGCAATGGTAAAATTTCGAGACTCAATTGCTCGTTTATCAACTGATTTTAAGTTTAAAATTAAGTTGATATGTTTTTGTAAAAAATCTTGCTCCGTAAGTTTACCTAAACTATCGACATCGGAAAACACGATTTCAGCGAAACGGTTTTCAGCCAAATCCAAGAGTGTTTCGCCTTGTTGTGCCGAAATAAATTCGCCTTTTGCGTTCAATAATTTCAAGGCATTCCACTGGCGCGGATTGTGGCTTGCGGTGATAATGATTCCGCCGTCGGAAGCGCATTCGGTTACGGCAATTTCGGCAGTCGGTGTGGTTGCCAAGCCAATATCAACAACATCGCAACCCATTGATTGTAATGTTGATACAACAAAGCTGCGAACCAAAGAACCGGAAATTCGTGCATCGCGCGCTACGACAATTTTACAGGTTTTATCCGGATTTTCAGCCTTGATGATTTGCGCAAACGCGGCTGTGTATTTGAGAATATCTGCCGGCGTGAGGTTGTCGCCTTCGCGTCCGCCGATGGTTCCGCGAATGCCTGAAACTGATTTTATGAGGGACATAGTCTATTTATTTTTGAAAAATTTCTACTGGTAAACAGGTAAATAAGAGAAATTCGATTATATTCGAAATTTCTCTAAAAAACGTAAAGAGTTTCTATCATAATTACAATTCGATGTAAAAAATGCAAAAGTTTCAATCATATTTGAGTCCGGTCTAAAAAGCCTGTTTTATTTTAGCTAAACAATCTATATGTTTGATTATCAGTGTTTTTGAAAATATTTTATAATTTAAGTAAATTGC
>DYSM01000521.1 GCA_020718265.1 Draconibacterium orientale
AAACGAGATTACAACCTATTATTCAAAACGCCAAAGGGACATGACTCCGACGCTCAAATAGCCGCCTTTGATGATTCGTGGCACTGGGGCGAACAAGCCGAGCGAGAATTTGCAGAACTTTTACATCAAGAAAATACTGATGTTGCTGAAATGATTCAATCGTTGCGCCGCTTTCTAAATGAAAGCGACATGATGGCTTATCTAGTGATGATGGCGAATCGTTTGGTTGAATTGCATCGGGTTTTGAAATCAACTGGAAGTTTGTATTTGCATTGTGACCCCACAGCCAGCCATTATCTAAAAATTGTACTTGACGCTATTTTCGGATTACAAAATTTCAGGAATGAAATCATCTGGAAACGCCAGTCTGCCCACAGTGACGCGAAAACAAAATTTTCAGATGTTGCCGATATTATTTTGTTCTATGCAAAATCCAAAGAAACGAAATTCATTCCGCAGTACGCCGAGTACGACCCAGATTATGTTCAAAAGTTTTATCGTTTTGATGACAAAGATAATCGCGGTCTTTATCAACTCGCAGACATGGCAAGTCCAAATCCACGACCAAATATGATGTACGAATGGATGGGATTTCCTTTTCCAGCAAAAGGTTGGCGTTATCAGCGCGAGACAATGCAAAAACTTCACGATGAAGGGCGCGTTTGGTATCCTCGAAAATCTGGCGGCGATTTTGATTTTTCAAAACGTCCTCGTCTTAAGCGCTATTTGAATGAGCAGGAAGGTTCAATTGTCACAAACATTTGGATTGATATTCAATCGTTGCACGATGTTTCTGATGAAAGATTAGGTTATCCAACTCAAAAACCTTTGTCTTTGTTGGAACGAATTATTCAGGCATCAAGCAATGAAGGCGACACAGTTTTAGACCCGTTTTGCGGTTGCGGCACAGCAGTTCACGCGGCTCAAACCTTGCAACGTGAATGGATTGGAATTGACATTACTCATCTTGCAATCAGTTTGATTGAAAAGCGAATGAAAGACGCTTTTCCAAATATCAGTTTTGAAGTTCACGGAACGCCAACTGATTTAGGCGGCGCAAAGAATTTATCTGAGCGAGACAAATATCAATTTCAATGGTGGGCATGTTCTTTGGTTAATGCACAGCCGTTTCAAGGCAAGAAAAAAGGTTCAGACGGCGGAATTGATGGTTTAATTTTCTTCCAGGATGACAACTCTGGTGCAAAGAAAATTATTGTTTCTGTGAAAGGTGGCGAGCATGTCAGCGTTACAATGCTAAAAGACTTAATCGCCACTATTCAAAAAGAAAAAGCCGAAATTGGCATATTTATCACTCTTGCAGAACCTACAAAGCCAATGATTACTGAAGCCGTGAGTGCAGGTTATTATCAATCGCCAAAAGGTGATATTCCAAAAATTCAAATTTTGACGATTGAAGATTTATTGTCGGGCAAAGCAAAGCCACAGTATTTTGATATGTCAGCAGGTAGTCATAGTTTCAAAAAGGCAAAGATTGAAGAGCAGCGAGCCGAGCAAAGAAAACTGCTGTAAAATCAAAAGCGCAACCAACAAAGCGTGCACCCGACGCTGGGGACTCGGCGGCATTTCCAAGCCTTTTTCTACGCCTCAGCATTTTTCCAATCGGACGGCGTTCCGCCGC
>DYSM01000097.1 GCA_020718265.1 Draconibacterium orientale
AAGCATATAGATTGTTTAGCTAAAATAAAACAGGCTTTTTAGACCGGACTCAAATTTGATTCTGTATTACAAAACAGTTCTCAAACCTTGCGCGTAAAATACTTATCGGCAGACCTTGCAGAATTAAAAGAAGACCGCTTACACTTGTTTTCCATACGTTTGGACCCATCGAAAACAGAGATTTTTGAGCGCAACGGCTTTTTGTTCGGCGTAAAAATCAGCCTGAATAAACATCTTTTGGGGTTTCGCAAATCTTACGAAATGTTTCAATCGTTCAACCAAAACGAACTTGGTTGTTTGGATAATTCAAATGCGTGGCAACATAATACCATTTTTTACAGAAATACAATTTCGCATCATCGCCTGAAATTTTTCAAAAAAAACGGCTTACTTCGAGCAAAAACCATGCTCAAAAAGAATTTTTAGAAATCCTTATGATATTCTGTGCCTAAGGTGCGTTTAAAGAAAAAAAATTATCTTTGCAAAAGGTTTTAGTTCACAAAAATTAAGTATGTAAAAAACTCTACACAATCAGTTCCGAACGTTTTATGTTCGGATAATATTGTAAATCAAGAATTTGACATATCAGATGAAATACATTACACGTATCGGTGCAGGGTTGTTGTTTTCAGTCCTGCTTTACTCGTTTACGCACAACCCGAGCGCGGCATTGAACTGGCATAATTTAGGTGTGGACGATACAATTAAAAACAACACCTTGCCGTTTCCGTTTCCCGATTATTCGGGCACACCATCGCTTTTTCAGAAGCAATCGCCTCTGTATCTGTCAAATCCGTCGAACATAAAATCCGATGTGAGCTACGACCCGCGTACCGGAAAATTTGTATTTCGCGACCAAATCGGCGATTTCAATTATCGCACGCCTTATGCCATGAGTTTTTCGGACTATATAAAATACAGCTCAAAAAAATCGGAAGCCGCGTATTGGAACGAACGCGCCGCACTTGAAAAAGAAACCGAACGCGGCGGAAAAAATCCGCTCGAAAATTTCATCAATCCGAGTATCAAAATACCCGGCAAAGCATTTGATATGATTTTCGGAAGCAACACCATCAGCGTGAAACCACAAGGCAGCGCAGAACTTATTTTCGGACTCAATATTGCCAAAAATTACAATGCCGCACTGCCTGAAAATCAGCGAAAAAACGTAACATTTGATTTCGATGAGAAAATAAAAATGGGTTTAAACGGCAAAATCGGCGAAAAAATGAATCTCGGCTTCAATTACGACACCGAAGCCACATTCGATTTTGAAAACAACATAAAACTCGCGTATGAAGGCGAAGAAGATGACATTATCCAAAAACTCGAAGCCGGTAACGTGTCATTGCCGCTCACGGGTTCACTCATAACCGGAAGCCACAGTTTATTTGGTATAAAAACAGAACTCAAATTCGGAAATTTGACCGTTACAAGTGTGGCATCGCAACAAAAAAGCGAATCAAAAACCATTGAAATTGAGGGCGGTGCGCTCACAACACCTTTTGAAATCACCGCAGACGCGTATGAGCCGGGCAAGCACTTTTTCTTGTCCTATTATTTTCGCGAATATTACAACGACGCTCTCAAAGATTTACCAATCATACGTTCCGGCGTTACCATAACCAAAGTTGAAGTGTGGGTTACGAACCGAAGCGGAAATTTTGATAACTCGCGTAATGTGGTCGGTCTCACGGATTTGGGCGAACCTGTAAAAAATTTATATTCCGACGAATTTACGCGAACTGCACAAAGCAACGGCTTGCCGCACAACGAGGAAAATTCTCTTTATCAAGAAATTAACGATTTGCCCGGTATTCGGAACATCAATAACGTGGGCAATGTTTTGGCGACAATCACAAATTTTAACGCCGGCGAAGATTACGAAAAAGTTCAAAACGCGCGCCTGCTCACGAGTTCGGAGTATTCGTTTCATCCGACGTTGGGCTACATCTCGTTAAATTCCGGGTTGAATAACGACGAAGTTTTAGCAGTTGCCTACGAATTTCAAGCGGGCGGACAGGTGTATCGAGTGGGCGAATTTTCAACAGAAAGTCAATCCGATGTTTTATTTCTTAAATTATTGAAAACCACAACATTATCAACAGAATTGCCGACTTGGAATTTGATGATGAAAAACGTGTATGCCATCAACGCTTACCAAGTTAATCGAGAAGATTTTGTGTTGAATATTTTTTATAACGATGATAAAACCGGAACACAAATCGACTATATTCCCGCCGGACGTATTGACGGTCAGCGACTTTTGCAAGTTATGAATTTAGATAATTTGAACAACAATAACGACCCCGGACGCGATGGTTTTTTCGACTTTCTCGACAAAGTTACCATAAACGCCACCAACGGACGCATTTATTTTCCGGTGCTCGAACCGTTCGGGCAACATTTGCGCATGGAAATTACCGGCGGCGACACGCTCAACCCGGAACTCAACCGCATTGCTGAACAATACATGTTTCCGGAATTGTATGCGCAAACCCAAAGCCAAGCCCGACAGGTTGCCGAGAAAAATAAATTTATTATCAAAGGTGAATACCGTTCTGCCGGCGGCTCAGAAATCAGCCTGAACGCACTGAATATTCCCGAAGGCTCCGTGCAAGTTACCGCCGGCGGTCGCCAATTGACAGAAAATACCGATTACACGGTCGATTACAATCTCGGACGTGTTACAATTCTCAATCACAGTTTGTTAGAATCCGGCACACCTATAAAAATTTCGCTCGAAAACAACTCAATGTTCAGCATCGGCACAAAAACCATGGTAGGCACGCACTTGGATTACCGTTTCAGCGAAAATTTCAACCTCGGCGGAACTGTTTTGCATTTGAGCCAAAAACCGCTGACCTCCAAAGTCAGCATCGGTAACGAACCGATTTCCAACACAATATGGGGTTTAGATTTGAATTATAGCCACGAAGTTCCGTTTTTGACCACGCTTGTAGATAAAATTCCGTTTATTGAAACTAAAGAAACATCAAGCATACAATTTCAGAGCGAATTTGCACATTTTATTCCGGGCTACCCGAAAGTTATCGGCAAAGAAGGCTATACGCATATTGATGATTTTGAATCTACAAAAACCACCATCGACCTCAAAAACCCCGGCGCGTGGCACTTGGCGAGCACGCCGCAAGGACAACCGCTCTTGTTTCCCGAAGGCGATTTGCGTAATAATCTTGAAAACGGTTACAACCGCGCGCGTTTCGCGTGGTATTCGGTAAATCCTGATTTTCAACAAGGTGCAAACTCTTTGCCCGATTACATTACAGTGGATGCGCAATCCGACCACCGTATTCGCGAAGTGTACGAACAGGAACTTTTCCCCGACCGAGACCCTGTTCCGGGTTATCCTCCGCTCATATCTATCTTAAACTTAGCATTTTATCCGTCTGAAAAAGGTCCGTATAACTTTGATGCGCTGCAGACAAACGGAATTTCTGCCGGCGTGGATGCCGACGGAAATCTCCTCGCGCCGCAAACCCGCTGGGGAGGCATCATGCGCGATTTGATTACCAACGATTTTGAAGAAGCAAACATTGAATTTATCGAATTTTGGATGATGGATCCGTTTATTTACGACGAAACGCATTCGGGCGGCGATTTGTATTTCAATCTCGGAAGCATTTCGGAAGATATTTTACGCGACTCGCGTCAGGCGTTTGAAAACGGACTTTCTGCAACGGCAGAAGTCAAAGATGTGGATTCCACAGCTTGGGGGCGCGTGCCTTTGCTGCCGCGCATTACCGACGGTTTTGCAAACGAACCTCAGGAAGCGCGCAACCGACAAGACGCCGGACTCGACGGTTTACGCGGTGATGCCGAAGTTTCATTCTACCAAACGTATTTGCAAAGTTTACAAAGTATCGGACAAACCGCTTATGAAAAAGCATTGGAAGACGCTTCGAACGACGATTATTTGTTTTTCAAAGACCCGTCGTATGACTCAAGTCAGGCATCGATTTTGGAACGCTACAAACGCTACAACAGCATGGAAGGCAACTCATCCACGTCCGAAAATGCCACAACCATTACCGCCGGACAACTTCTGCCCGACATGGAAGACGTGAACCGCGACTACACGCTGAGCGAACTCGAAGCGTATTTCCAATATAAACTGAATATTTCACCCGCCGGAATGCAAATCGGGCAAAATTACATTACCGACATCCGCGAAGGTGAAGCCACGCTGCGCAACGAACAAGAGGCAATCGTAAAATGGTATCATTTCAAAATTCCGTTGTCGGATTACGAAAAGAAAATCGGTCCGATTCAGGATTTTAAATCCATACGTTTCATGCGCTTATACATGCACGGCTGGGACGAAGAAGTGGTTTTGCGTTTTGCCGAAATGGATTTAGTGCGAAGCGAGTGGCGCAAATACACAAAATCGCTCCTCGAAGGCGGCGAAGGCACAGGTACACCGCAAATTACCGATGCGCCGTTTGATATTTCGGCTGTTAATATTGAAGAAAATGCCTCAAAAGCTCCGGTAAACTATGTGCTTCCGCCCGACATTACTCGAGAAATTTCGCCCGACAATCCGACTTTGCGCGAATTGAACGAGCAAGCCATTGTCATGCGCGTATTCAATTTGGACGACGGCGATGCACGCGCTGCTTACAAAAATATGAGTATGGATGTGCGTCAATTTAAAAAAATACAAATGTACACCCACGCCGAAGCTGTTGATAATGAGATTCTGAACGACAATGATATTTGCATGTTCATTCGTATCGGTTCGGATTACAAAGAAAATTATTACGAGTATGAAATTCCGCTTAAAGTTACGCCGCCCGGCTTTTACGACGGCGGCGAAAGCTCGCCCGACCGCGAAATTGTTTGGAACCTGGACAACATGCTCGACATTGAATTTGAAATTCTGCAAGCCGTAAAACAAAACCGAAACACCAAAATGCGGGAAATCGGCAGTACGCTGCAAATCACATCGTTATATAGCGAATTTGATGATGAGACCAAACGACGAGTCAGCATTATCGGAAATCCGAACCTCAGCAACGTGCGCACCATTATGCTCGGTATTCGCAACCGAAGCCGTGATATTAACGAAGAATCCGATGACGGTTTGCCGAAATCCGTTGAAGTATGGATGAACGAACTACGCCTTGCAGGTTTCAACGAAGACGGCGGCTGGGCAGCTCAAGGACGATTGACCGCGAAACTTGCCGACTTCTCTACCCTTGCCATTGCCGGAAACATCAGCACACCCGGATTTGGCAGCATCGAGAAACGCGTAAACGAACGTCAAAAATCAACCGATTACGGTTACGATGCCTCATCGAATTTTGAGCTTGGAAAATTCTTTCCGAAAAAATACGGTGTGCGTTTGCCCTTATACGCCGGACGTTCCGAAACATTCAGCGACCCGCAATACAATCCCGTTGATCCGGATATTTTGCTTCGAACCACCTTATCGAACCCAAATTTGACACAAGCAGACAAAAATGAAATCCTGCGCACGTCGCAAGATTATGTGTTGCGCCAAAGTATCAATGTAACAAATATTAAAATTGCCGGAAATTCCGAAAAAACAGAAGAAACCGGAACAGAAGCCGGCGATGATGAAGAAGGCGGTCCGATGGGCGGCGGAATGCGACGCTCCGGAGCAGGCGGAGGCAGCAGCAGTTCGGGCGAAAAACCGTTCTACCACATTTCCAATTGGACGGCAAGCGTGGGCTACAACGAGGTGTTTATGCGAAACATCAGCACCGACCACAATATTTTGAAAGAGCATACGGGCATGATTGCATACAATTTCAACAAAGCTCCGAAAAACATTGTGCCGTTTCAAAAAACGAAGTCTAAATTCCTCAGAAGCAAGCCTTTGAAGCTAGTAAAAGATTTCAATTTTTACTACATGCCGTCTATGGTTTCGGTGCGAAACGAAATGTCGCGCTCGTTCCACGAAGTGCAAATGCGCAATATTGAACAACCTGATATTCTGCTCGATACAACATTCGATAAAAGTTTTAATTGGCAACGCACCTACGATGTGCGCTACAATTTGACCAAAGCCATAAAGCTCACGTACAACGCCACAAACGCCGCGTGGGTGGACGAACCTTACGGACGACTCGACAAAGAATCCGATTATTGGCAACAAAAACGCGACACAGTTTGGACAAACATCAAGGATTTCGGGCGCACCACGCAATTTTCGCAACGCATCAGCGGCACATGGACAATTCCGATAAACAAAGTGCCCTTGCTGGATTGGACAAGCGCGAACGCACAATACGATGCCGATTTCTTTTGGGATCAAGGTCCGCGCGTGCTCGGCGATTCGCTCAATTTGGGAAACAATGCCCGAAATGCTCAGAATTTTCGTTTGACAACGCAATTCAATCTTACAAAAGTTTACACGCAAGTGCCTTATCTTAAAAAAGTTGATGATAAGTTTAAAGGCACAAAACGCCCGAAAACCGAGAAGAAAACCGTAACGTACGAAGAAAAAGAAATTAAGCTAAAAAAAGATAAAGCAAAGAAAATCACTCATAATCTTAAAACAGAAGATGTTACACTCGTCGTAAAAGATGCCGAGGGCAACGAAGTGAAAGGCAAAACGGAAGTATTGAATGAAAATAAAATCGTATTTACGCCCGAAGCCGACATCAAGGATGCCGTGTTCAACGTTACCGGACAACGCGAAGTGCCCGAAAATTTCTTTATCATTCTGACAGATTACACCTTGTATGCGCTCATGGGCGTACGCAATGTATCAATCAATTACAGCCAAAATGGCGGAACCGTAGTGCCGGGCTACATGCCCACCACGCGCTTTTTCGGCTACGACAAATCGTGGGCTGCGCCGGGCATCAATTTCCTGTTGGCAGACCAAGACCGCGCGTACGGCGAACTTGCGTCGCGCAACGGCTGGCTCACCACAGACACGCTGCTGAACAGCCCGATAACCATGACAAGCACCCAAACCATTGACGCGCGCGCCACAGTGGAACCGCTCAAAGGATTCAAGATTGACCTCACCGCCGAACGCAGCATTACGGACGATATGAGCCAGTATTGGGTCTTCCGCGACGGCGATTTCCGTTCGGAAAACGAACAATTTAAAGGCAATTTCCGCATATCTACCTTAACGATAAACACGGCGTTTGAGAATTTTGAAGATACAACGTACCAATCCGGCGTGTTCAAACAGTTTTTGGACAACAGGCTTATTATTGCCGAACGCCTTGCTGCCGGGCGGTTGGCGCAATATCCGGGGTACGACCCGTCCGCGCCTGTGGATGTGGACAGCGTGTATGAAGAACTTTCCGTAGGTTTCCCGAACGGCTATAACTCTGTGTCGCAGGATGTATTGATTCCGGCGTTCCTTGCCGCGTATTCAGGACAAAGTGCAGAGAAAGTGTTTTCCGGAACGTTTCCGAAATTCCCGCTGCCCAACTGGCGCATCAAATACGACGGGCTGACGAATTTCAAAGTGATAAAAAAATTGGTCAAAAAAGTAATTATCAATCACGGATACAACTCTAAGTTCCAGATAAACAGCTATGCTACGAGTTTGTTTTTCGACTTCGATGATTTTGAACAATACGGATACAGCGGCGCACGCAAGGACGATGACCAAACGTTCTATCCGCGCTATTTTTCAAGCGGCGTGTCGATAGACGAAAAGTTCGTGCCCCTTATCGGTGTGGATGTTACGTTGAACAACGACATGTCGTTCGGCTTCGATTACAAAAAAGCGCGTCGCCTCGACCTCAGTTTCGAGAACAACCGCCTCATGGAATCTACAAGCGAAGATTATACCATCAGTTTCGGACACAAAATTCCGGATTTGGAACTGCCCCTGCAAGCCGCCGGCAAGCCGCTCAAAAGCGACCTCAACCTGCGTGCCGACCTCACGATGATGCGCAAACTGTCCGTAATACGCTCCATTACCGAAGAAACCAACCAGCTTGTAGTGCCCAGCAACCGCAGTTTCAGCCTGAAAATGTATGCCGATTACGACATCAACAGCAAAGTAACCGTGAAACTGTTTTACGAGCAAGACATCCGCAACCCGCTCATCTCCGCCGAAGGCTACAAAACCTCCAACACCAAAGTCGGGTTCAGCATTCGGTTTAAGTTGATATAGAAAGAATTGTGTAAAATTAAAGCGAAAGTATCGACAATAAAAGAACGTTGTTTCACTTTCTTTCAAAAATAAAATGTAACTTTGTTCGTATGAAATACAAAGGGATTGAATTACACGTTTTCGGACACGACCATCCGCCGCCGCACGTTCATACTGTGTTTGCGAAACACGAAGCTCTGATTGTGATTTCGGATTGCTCTGTTTACAGAGGCAGCTTACCCAAACAAAAGTTAGCTTTGGCGAAAGAATTTACAGAGGCAAACCGCACCGTGTTACTTAAAACCTTTAACGAACTGAATCCAAATTTGATACGCGAATGAAAACAAAAATCACAGGCATAACAGAAATCATAAGTATTGATACGAAGAATTTCAATGCAGTATTCTTGTTTACCGACAATACCGTAAAAACCGTTGCCTTTCCCGAATTGGAACACACGGTGTGGCTCGACCGTATTTTGAAACCTGCCGTATTTAAAACCATGACCAAAGCCGGACGCGGCATAATGTTTAAGCACGAAAGCGTAAAAATTGAACTCACGGGCGATTACTACGGCATCGGCGGCGACATTTTGTATTTGAATGCCAAAGACACTACCATTCCGGCAAACGAACTGATACGCCTGTTGCGCAAGCAAAAGAACCTGAGTCAAGCCGATTTAGCACAACTCACAACCGTAAACACTCGCAACATTTCTTTATTAGAACAAGGTAAAACAACGAACATTACACTCTTGCGCAAAATTTTCTCCGCGCTGATGTAGTTCTAAGAGATAAAAAATAACCCGAAAATGAAAATTATAGCAGCATGTTTGGTTTTAGCTGTAAGTGTTGTTTCACTGTTCGCTCAACAGCCTGATTATATTAATTTTGAGCTTGAATATTTAAAAACACAAACAGCCACGACTACGAGTTTGGACTCATGCAACCTGACCCCGAAAATAAATTTTCAGGAAAACAAGTCGCTTATGTTTGCACCACATGCAACCTATCATAGTTCGCGGTCGATAAATATGGCTCATATCAATAACTGTCCGGGCACAATAGCCCCTCCGTTTGTGTTTATAGGCGGACTTTATGCCGGTTATTTGGCTTATGATTCATTTAAACACAATGAAACAAAGGATGCATATACATTTCTTGGAATATCGACAGTTTTAATTACAGCTCCGGTCATCTACATAGTGTATTGCAGCCGTCATAAATATTCGTCTAATAAGAATAAATATCATACAAAAAAGCAGTGGATATAGTAAC
>DYSM01000522.1 GCA_020718265.1 Draconibacterium orientale
AAATGGAAATTATAAAGAATGCAAAATCGGTACTTTTAGGTGGAATGTTCACTTTTGGTGCGTTTACACATTTAATAGGGCAAGAAAAGAATATTTTGTTTATTGCCGTAGATGATTTAAAACCGCTACTGAATTGCTATGGCGAAAGTGATGCCATTACGCCCAACATTGATTTATTGGCAAGTAAAAGCAGCGTTTTTACCAATGCACACACCCAATGGGCAGTGAGCGGACCGTCGCGTGCGAGCTTGCTTACCGGAAAAACGCCAGACATTACTGGTGTTCGCAACCTAACTACTCAAATGCGAGACATTTTGCCCAATGTAGTTACTTTGCCTCAATTCTTTAAAAATAAGAACTATACAACCGTTGGAATGGGTAAAATTTTCGACCCACGCAACAGCGACGAAGGGCATGATGCTATTTCGTGGTCAATTCCCTATACCGACCCAAGCCAATACACGTATCCGGCAAAGTATGGAAGTTTTGTAGGCGGCACTAACTACCGAGTTACCAACAATACAGCTTCCGAACAAGGACCCGATGGTGTCGATTTTGACGGATATACCGATGGGCAGATTTGTTTAGATGCACTTTCTAAATTAGACCAATTTGCACAAAACAGTAAGCCGTTTTTTCTAGCAGTAGGTTTTAAAAAGCCACACATTCCGTTTGTTGCACCTAAAAAATATTGGGATTTGTACCAAAGAGAAAACTTAGATATTGCCGAATTTCAAGAAATGGCTGCAGGAAGTCCTGCGTATGCGTATTTCAAACCCGAACCCAACAGCGACAGTTATGTGGACATTCCTGCGTATTATTCAGAGGCAAATTGGCAAAATCAAACCTTAGAAGAAGCCAAACAAAAGGAACTTTTGCACGGCTACTATGCCAGCGTTTCGTACATTGACGATATGATTGGAAAATTAATGGCAAAGCTAACTGAAAAAGGCTTGGCAAACAATACCATTATTGTACTTTTCGGCGACCATGGTTATCACCTGGGCGACCACAACCAATGGGGAAAACATACTAATTATGAGCAATCTACAAGAGTACCGCTCATTATTTATATGCCCAATCAAACGGCAAATGTGTACACAAAACCTGTCGATTTGCTCGATATTTATCCTACTTTGGTTGATTTAACTCAAAACGAAATACCGCAAGACTTACAAGGAAAATCATTAAAACCAGTTTTGGAAAACAACCTTTCGGAAGTAAAATCCGTAGCCGTAACCGAATACAGAGCCGGCGGACATGCAGGCTATTCGTTTAGAAATGAGCAATATCGTTACAGCATTTGGCTCGAAACAGGAAACGATAGACCCGATTTAATAGACTGGAACGCATCAAAAATAGTAGATGAAGAATTGTACGATTACACCAACGACCCGTTAGAAACCGAAAACTTAATTTCAAAAGCCAATTATATAACCATCAAGAACTTAATGAAATTAAATGCCCAAAACTGGTGGAACGAGCAACGAAATTATTTACAAACACTCAGCATTAAGCCCAACACAATAGAAGAGAAAACGGTAAAAGTTATCTCAATGCCAACGGTAGATTCTATGCGGATAGAAGGTGTAGAAATTCAGTCGATTCGTATTGTTTCGGTAAAAGG
>DYSM01000523.1 GCA_020718265.1 Draconibacterium orientale
TTATTGGCAATGGTGTCGGAAAAAATAAAACCGTCCTGCATCACCGTTCCGCATTTTTGTCGCCACATTCGGGAGTTGAAGTTTTCCAAACGGCTTTCGCCCAGCGTTATTTCGCCTTTATTGGGCGGATAAAATCCAAGCAGCAATTTAACGAGCGTTGTTTTTCCGCTGCCGCTCGTGCCTACGATTGCCGTGATTTTGCGTTCGGGAATCGTCAAGTTGATATTTTCCAACACAAAATCATCGTTTCTGCCCGAATAACTGAACGATAAATCCGTGATTTTCAAATCCCGGTTTGCGGGCAAATCATTAATTTTTGCCTCATCTGCCTGTTCTTCATCGGGTTTGGAATGAATTTCGCCAAGGCGTTCCAAACTGATTTTAGCATCTTGGGCAGAACGCATAAAAGCTATCATTTGCTCAATCGGACTGTTCAACTGACCGATAATGTATTGAACCGCCAACATCATACCAAGTGTCATACTGCCGTTGATAACCGAAGCGGCGGCAAGAAACGATATGATGATATTTTTTGTTTCGTTGATAAACAACGAACCAACCTGTTGATATTGGTCGAGAGCCAAACTTTTAATGTTGATTTTGAATAATTTCGCTTGAATCCGTTCCCATTCCCAACGTTTCTGCCGTTCGCAATTGTTGAGTTTGATTTCCTGCATTCCGGTAATCAATTGAATGACATTGCTTTGATTATCGGACATTTGACTGAATCGCTTGTAATCCAATTCGCGGCGGCGTTTCATAAAAAATGCAATCCAGAAACCGTACAAAAGGCTGCCGACAAGGAAAACAGCCAATATTTTAATACTGTAAATCGACAACACAATCATAAAAATTATCAGATTCACGAACGAAAAAACGATGCTCAAACTCGTATTTGTGAGGAAGTTTTGAATGCGTGAATGGTCGCCGATGCGTTGCAGGAGGTCGCCCGTCATTTTGGTATCGAAAAAGCGAATCGGAAGTTTCATCAGTTTAATGAGAAAATCGCTGATGAGCGAAATATTCACACGCGTACTGATGTGCAACAGTATCCAGCCGCGAATGAAATCCACCGCCATTCGGCTTGCTATCAACATCAATTGTGCCGCCAAAACCAAGTAAACAAAACTGAGATTTTGATTTGCGATACCGAAATCGACAACCGACTGCGTTAGAAAAGGAAAAATCAATTGCAACAAACTGCCGGTAATAAGACCGAGTATGAGCTGAACAACAAATTTTCGGTTGGGGCGCAGGTATTCGAACAAGAATTTGAAACTCGTTTTGTCTTTTTTCTCGTCTTGGGCGGTGTAAAAATCCGGCGTGGGTTCGAGTAACAGAGCTATTCCTTTGTCTTCGCCGTCTTTTTTGGCAGATTGCCAAGCCTGTAAAAATTCTTCTTTGGTGTATTTTAAAAGACCTTCGGCTGGGTCGGCAACCGACACAACGTTCTTTTTTGAAATATGATAAACCACCACGAAATGATTTTGCCGCCAGTGGACGATTGCCGGCAGAGGAGCTTCCGTTTTCAGTTGTTCAAACGTTACGGCAACGCCCATGGTGCGAAACCCGATATGTTCCGCCGCCTCGCTGATACCGAGCATGGATACGCCTTCTCGTGTAA
>DYSM01000098.1:0-1595 GCA_020718265.1 Draconibacterium orientale
GACTACAACCTACATAAATTCAAATATTTACACGTTTTCTTACAAATACTAATTATCTCATTTTCAAATTTTCAAATTAACACATTGAATATGTTGTATTTCAGCACAAATAAATCTTCAAAATCTGTAAATTTTCGTGAAGCAACCATTACCGGACAAGCACCGGACAAAGGTTTGTATTTCCCTGAATTTGTTCCGAAATTGTCGGAAAATTTTCTTAAAAATTTCAAATCCATGTCTAATGCCGATATTGCTTTTGAGTTGATTAAACCTTATGTCGGCGATGAAATTCCGACAGACGATTTGATGAAAATTTGTTCAGAAACCGTTGATTTTGAGATTCCTCTGAAAAGAATTTCGGATAAAATTTGGTCATTGGAACTATTTCACGGACCGACTTTGGCGTTTAAAGATGTCGGCGCACGATTTATGAGCCGCTGTTTGCGCTATTTTGCGAAACAGATTGACAAAAAAATAACAGTTCTTGTGGCAACGTCCGGCGACACCGGCGGCGCGGTTGCGAACGGTTTTCTGGGAATCGACGGCGTTGAAGTCGTGATTTTGTATCCGTCGGGCAAAGTCAGCACGATTCAGGAATTACAACTCACAACACTCGGTCAAAATATCACGGCTCTGGAAGTTGCAGGGACATTTGATGATTGTCAAGCTCTTGTAAAACAGGCTTTTATGGATTCCGAATTGAATGAAAATTTGTTCTTGACTTCGGCAAATTCCATAAATATTGCGCGGTGGCTGTCGCAGCAGTTTTATTATGCTTATGCGTTGAAACAATGGAACTTAGAAGAATTACCCGTGATTTCTGTTCCAAGCGGAAATTTTGGAAATATTTGTGCCGGATTGTTAGCCTCCGAATCCGGTTTAGCTCCGAAACATTTTATCGCGGCTTGTAATGCTAACGATGTGTTTACAAAATATTTAGAAACAAAAAAATACGAAATCAAAGACACAATTCCGACAATTTCCAATGCCATGGACGTTGGAAATCCGAGCAATTTTGTACGCATTTTAGAACTTTTCGGACACGATTTTTCAAAAATTTCCGAAGCAATTTCAAGTGTCAGCATTTCAGATTCCGAAACGGAGCAAACAATTTCAAAAGTTTACAAAAATTTCAATTATCTGCTTGATCCTCATGGTGCTGTGGCATATACGGCTTTGGAAATCTATTTGGAAAATTATCCGAACGAAGCCGGATTTATTTTGGAAACCGCGCACCCCATAAAATTTTTGGACACCGTAGAACGTGTTATCAATCAATCTGTTGAAATACCTGATAATCTGACCTATTTACTGAAATTGAGAAAAAACAGCACGCTAATCAAACCAAATTTTGAAGATTTTAAAGCTGTTTTACTGAAATCTTAGCAGTGTTTGTAAAAGAACGTGTAAATATTTGATATTTTGTAGATTATCGTTTGTTTTTCAATTGAATGACTTGTCATTTAGTGGTCATTCAATCGTCAAAAAGTAGTCAATCATTGTTTTTATTGAGTTTCAATTGAATTTCTACTGAATTTCAACAGAATTTCTAAAAAAAAAATTTCAAGTAGAAATATCACTATAAGATTAAGCAT
>DYSM01000098.1:1695-9320 GCA_020718265.1 Draconibacterium orientale
TACGCGTTTTCTTAAAAGATAAATTTGCAAAGAAGCCCGCCCGATTGCTCAGACGGGCTTCAACCCTTAAATATAAAACTATGCTATGAACAAAGTGTTCTTGCCAAAATTAATTGTTTTCCTTGAAAGCTTTGAGTGCGGCGTTCAATTTCGGAACAACCTCAAAAGCATCGCCTACAATGCCGTACGTGGCGGCTTCAAAAAACGGCGCATCGGCATCGGTGTTGATTGCCACCATGACTTTTGAGCTGTTTACACCGGCTAAATGTTGCACGGCTCCGGAAATTCCGATTGCGATATACAAGTCCGGTGCAATAACCTTGCCGGTTTGTCCCACATGTTCGTGATGCGGGCGCCACCCAAGGTCGGCAACAGGGCGGGAGCAAGCAGTTGCCGCACCTAAAATGTTTGCCATCTCCTCAATCATGCCCCAATTTTCCGAACCCTTCAAGCCTCTGCCGGCAGAAACAATCACGTCGGCATCCGAAAGTGATAGTTTGCCTGAATTTTTCACGGTTTCGGTCGGTTTGCCTTTTGTCATTTCCGAATTTGCAGAAAAATTCAATTCTGCAATTTCAACAGCAGTCGGATTTTCTGCTAATTTATAGGAGTTCTGATTGAGTGTCAATAATTTAACAGGTTTATTCAAAGTTGTATGCGCGAATGCTTTTCCGGAATATGCGCGTTTGCAAACCACGAACGGTTGCACGGATTCCGGTAAATCTGTTACTCCGGCAGCGAGCGAGCCGTCTATGCGCACAGCAAGGCGCGGCGCTATGGCTTTTCCGTTCGGATTGTTACTCAGAATGATAACGTCTGCTCCGAGTTGTTTTGAGGCTGCTTCAACTGCCGCAGAGTACGCTTGCGCGCTGAAACCTGCGAGTGAAGCATCTTTCGCATAAATTGCTTTTTTTACGCCGTAAGTTCCGAGTTTTTGAAGTTCTTCTGTGGAAATATCGCCGATTGTAATCGAAACAAGCTCTGTATTAAGCATTTGCGCAATTGCAAATCCATAAGAAGCTAGCTCAAAATTTAATTTTTTGAATTTACCGTCGAAACTTTCGCTATATATGATAACTGCCATTTTTTCTAATTTATTGTGTTGATAATAAATAAGTTAGATAACCTTTGCTTCTTCGTGTAACAAGCGCACTAATTCTGAAACGTTATCCGGAGATACTTTCTTACACGCCGGACGGGGCGGCGGAGTGTGAAATTTGACAGTAGAAGTTGCTTCTGCTATCATTTCAGGTTCAATTACTTGCAAAGCTTTCCGACGTGCTGTCATAATGCCTTGCATATTCGGAATGCGCGGTTCGAGTGCAAATCCTTTGCCGGCACTGAGCACAAACGGAAATGCACATTCTATAATTTCTTTTCCGCCGTCAATTTCGCGTTCCATTTTGGCTACATTTCCGACAATTTCAAATTTTGAAACGCCTGAAAATGAGGGCAAATTCAGAAATTCAGCAATCATTCCATCGACTTGCCCGCTGTTGTAATCGATTGATTCTTTCCCTGTCAGAATCAAATCGTAATTGGCTTGTTTACAGATATTTGCAATTTGTTTCGCCACAAAAATTGCATCTTTTGCTTCTGCATTCACACGAATTGCTTCATCTGCGCCCATCGCAAGTGCCTTGCGCAGAGTAGCTTCAGTTTCGGAAGTCCCAACATTCACAACTGTGATAGTTAAATCTGCGCCTGCTTTTTTTATATCCAAGTTTCTTGTCAATCCAAGTTCTTCGTAAGGACCTATAATGTATTGAATATCAGAAGTATCAAACGACGAATTGTTGTTTGTGAATTTTATTTTTGAGGTTGTATCCGGCACATGACCGATGCACACTAATATTTTCATCTCAAATTGTGTTTGAATTAATCTTATGCAAACATAAGAATTTTTTTGCAAAAAAAACAATAATCTGCTTCAAAACATGCAATTTTTTTTTATTTTAAGACATGTGTTGCATAGCACCCCAATCGTTTGCGAAAACATTAAAAATTTGGCTGTATTTTTTATAAACTTGTGAAAAATTTAATATTTCAAATTATGATTGCAGAACCTCATAAAATTAAAACCATTCGCAAAATTGTCATAAATTCCAATTTGGACAGAGCGGTAATTTTGCGCGAAGCAAAGTATAACACGTTCAAAATCAAAAGCTCGGACGTGATGTATGACATGACATCACAAGGAACTTCCGCCAAAAGCCAAGAACAAGAATCGGGCAGTTTGGTGGGCGATGAAACGTACGCCGGAAGTCGGAACTTTGAGAATTTGTGTAATGCTGTATCCGAAGTATTTGGACATCAACACGTTTGTCCGACACACAATTTACTCGGTTCTATCAAATTAATAAATACAACAACGGTCAAAAAAGGCGATATTGTGCCTTCAAATTCGGCGTTACCGCGTTGGCAGACAGAGCATTTGGGCGGGAAAGTTGAATTTTTGCCGAATTCAGGTGAACCAATTTTTACCGGAAATCTCAATTTGGCTGATTTACGAACGTTGCTCGAATCGGGAAAACCAATCGCGTATGTGAATTTGGATTTGTATGCTAACGGATACATGCCCGTGCATCCGAACCAAGTTTCCGAAGTGGCTCAACTCTGCGCAGCACAAGGCAAGAGCTTAGTTTTAGACGTATCGAATATAGTGGAATGGGCTGTGTTTGTGAGAAAAAATCTTACGGAATATTCTCAAAAATCGGTATCAGAACTTGTTAAGCAAACAGCTTCGTCAGCGCAGGTCATAATTGCGGATGCTGCACTTGATGCGCGATGCAACATTGGTGCGCTTATTGCCTCCAATTGTTACGAAACTTACGAAAAATACATGAACGAAGTTGTTGTGTATGAAGGACTTCACACTTACGGCGGTATGGCAGGACGCACGATGGAAATTTTTGCACGCGGTTTGCGCGAAATGATTCTTGAGCCGCAAGCAGAGTGGATTTCTCAACAAGTTCAATTGCTCGATACATTAACTCCTGAAATTCCAAAATACGTCGGAGCTGACGGAATTTATATCAAAACAGATAAAATTCTGACACAACTTGCTGAAAATCAAGCACAAGCCTTTGCCGCCTTCTTATACCAAAAATCCGGAATTCGTTGCTTTATAGCTCCTACACGCTTGGAATACGGATATGAAGTTTTGCCCGTTCAAATTCCGCGTTTGGCTTTAAGTAATGACCAAATTGCGCATGTTGCCCGTGCAATAAATGAAGTGTACGCCGAACGTGAAAAAATAAAATTTTTCGAACTTACAAATTATCCTGTTTTTACGGACGAGGCTGAGTTTGATTGGAATAAACCGGCGATTGATAAATTTGAGTGGACGTGTGAAGCGCATACAATTTCGACCATAGAATATATAGGTGTGAGCACCAAAGAAGAGCGTTTCAAAATAAATGCCGAAGCCGGATTTAATACGTTTTTATTACCGTCGTCGCTTGTTGGTATTGATTTGCTGACCGATTCGGGCACTTGCGCTCAAACCACCGAACAATGGTCGCATTACAATAACGGAGTGGAAACGCCGGCGTCGAGCAAAGATTATTTCGATATGGTTGCGGCGTTACAAGATATTACGGGCTACAAATATATTATTCCGACACATCAGGGAAGGGCGGCTGAACATATTATGTCTCAGGCACTTATATCGGGTGGAGTTGTTCCGGGAAATATGTATTTTACAACCACAAAATTGCACCAAGAACTTGCCGGCGGAATGTTTGCAGATATTATTTGCGACGAAGCGCACGATTCGCAAAACACGTTTGAATGGAAAGGAAATATCGACCTGAAAAAGTTGCAAAAACTTGTAGATCAGCATGGTGCATCGAATATTCCTTACATAAGTTTTGAACTTAGCGTAAATCTCGCCGGCGGACAACCTGTGAGCATGGACAACGCGCGTGAAGTGTATGAATTTTGCAAAAGTTACGATATTCCGGTGATGTTCGATGCCACGCGCGCTGTGGAAAATGCGTATATGATTAAAAAGAAAGATGCACGCTACCACGATAAAACCATCCGCGATATTTTGAGAGAACTGTTCAGTTACGGCGACGGTTGCACGGTATCGAGCAAAAAAGATTATCTTGTCAATATTGGCGGATTTTTGGGCATTCGAGACGATGAAAAATTCTATAAAAAATCGCTCGAACTTTTACGCGCTTTTGAAGGCACCATCACCAACGGCGGCATGTCGGCAGCTGATATGGCGGTTCACGCGGAAGGCGTAAAGGAGATGATTGACTACAATTATATTTCGCAACGTGTTGAGCAGACGCAATATTTGGGAAAAAAATTGAAAGAAGCCGGAATTCCGATTGTAGAACCCGTCGGAACGCACGCTGTTTTCGTCGATGCACGTCGATTTTTGCCTCATATTGAGCAAGATAACTATCCGGCGCAAGCACTTGCAGCCGCACTTTACGTGGATTCAGGCGTACGCGCTATGGAACGTGGAAAC
The DNA here is from genome assembly GCA_020718265.1 of Draconibacterium orientale. Lineage (GTDB taxonomy): Bacteria > Bacteroidota > Bacteroidia > Bacteroidales > JAADGE01 > DYOJ01. The sequence goes on from DYSM01000098.1 coordinate 6,182, forward strand.
GTGTCGAGCGGACGCAAGAAAAACGGCGAAAATTATCGCCCAAAATTAGAGCTTATTCGCCTGACGATTCCGCGCCGCGCTTACACAAACTCGCACATGGATTTGGTTGCCGAAAGTATCATAAATCTTTACAAAAAACGAGACCAAATTAAACCTCTGAAATTTGTGTATGAGCCTGAAAATTTGCGCTTTTTCCAAGGAAAATTTGCAGAAGTAGAGTAGTATTTCTGACCGAACATGAGCCCTGTCGTAAAATAACGCGACAGGGTTTTTTTATGAAAATTTGTCCGTCAAAAAAAATAATTGTTATGTATTCTGAGAACCTTGATAAAATGCAGTTTTAGACGATTTCAATTTTCATTTTCGTATCATTAATCATTATATAAGTTCGGAAATCTTTTTTTTCTTGCACTTTAAATCCCTTTTTTTTAACTTTGCACCAATCGTTAGATATATGACAGACTTACACTTTACAATAAAGGAAGAAGACCAACCAACGCATCCTAAGGTGCTTTGCGATTCCAAAACAGGAACTTGCAGCATTGAAGGATTGTCGTTTATGGAAAATTCAAGAAAATTTTACCAGCCAATTTTGGATTGGATATACAATTATGTAAAGTCTAACGATACGCCGTTTAAGTTATTTATAAAGATAAGTTACTTGAATTCAAGTACTTCAAAAATCTTCTTCGATTTGTTTACAACTTTGAAAGATTTTGAGATGCAAGGAAAAATTATCACTGCCGAATGGCATTTTGCTTACTATGATGAAGAAATTGAGGAAGATATTGATGATATGATTTCAGAATCCGGTTTTGATATTCTGAAACTACCATATTCGAAGTAAGATTTGTTCGGAAAAATTAAAAAATGTAAACATATCGAATCAGTTTTATCGGTTCGTAGGTAAACACGTTATAATGGATTTCGTTTTCAAGTCGTTTGTTTGAATCGTAAACGTAGCTTATTTTATATTGACCTTCTAAGTGTTTGGATATAAGCTGATTATCTGCATTCCATTCCCGGTTATAGCTGTAGAGATATTTACCTTTTGCATTATAAAAAGCTTTTACTTGTTCGTTTCCGAAGGCATCGTGTTCGGAAATTTTAATCAAGAATTCAATCTGTCCGTTTGGAAAAAAAACAGTTGCCGCCGTTCTTCTACCTTTTGTATCTACCTCTGTATTAACAGTTTTACGATTTAATCCGGTTTTATTATAGGTGTATGATTCCGTTTCATAATTTTTGTCTTCGGAATATACATTCACAATTTTACGGACAAGAGTTCCTTTCATATCATATTCTTTTTCAGACAGTTCTGCGCCCGATTCATGGTATGTGTATTGTGTAGAGCCGAGCAAGCGTCCGCCTTTGGAAAATTCTGTTTTTTGGACAACTTTTCCGTGTTCATCGTTTTTATATTCCAAATAATTTCGAGGCGATGAAATTCCGTTAAACGTCTGACATTTAATCAGATACTCGTTTTTGTCGTAATATCTGTGTTCAATTAAAATTCCGTTTTCAGCAGGGCTGCCAAATTTGTAAACATGTTCGTAAACCAAACATTCCTTCGCAACTTGTGCAGAAAGATGGATGCTTGTTAAAATGCTAAAAATCAATATTTTAATGAATTTCATTTCGGGAAATTTTTTGCAAAAAAATAGCCTTGTTTGCTCGCAAAGATACAAAACAAGGCTGAATTTTTCGGTTTTAACCGTTGGTTTTTCCGTTTTTCTTTCCGTTATTGGTTTTATCTTCGGTTTTTCCGTCGGTTTTATTATCGGGCGTATTATCCGTTTCATCGCCAACTTTTTCCGTTCCATTCGGGGCATTTGTCGGAGTTTCGTCTTCTTCCGTTTTTTTATCGGTGTTTGATACTTCTGCCTTTAAATCAGAGTCTTGCGGAGGTTTTGGCAACATACGGTGAACTACGCGTACCTCATTTTCATTCATTTTCCAATCTACCGGAACTGTTCCTGAATTTGCCTCGTAAGCCATAAATGCGTATCTGCGAGCCACATACGAATTTTTAACGGCTTCTTTCATATTGTTCGCCTTAAAAAGCTCTATCGCATTCACTTGTTTTACTTGGGCTTTGTGAAGATAGCCTGTGTACACCTTGTTGGTTTTCACAGTTTTATGAGTTTTTACAATGATGTCGCCTGTTCTGTTTATGAACATTGCCGCACCTTTCCCTGTAGTTTTTGAATCACCTCCTTTGCCGTCTTGACCTTTTTGTGCTGTTGCCAAAAATGTTGCAAAAGCGAACAAAATGCTTAAAAATAGATATTTTGCGTTCATGCTTATGGATTTTTTTAAAAAACGAAACTTTGACTAAATTATTTTAGTTTATCCCTTTTATGATGTCATCAAGCTCGCTTTTAAAGGCGTCGGAAGTATCAAAATTGTCGGTTGTTTGCGAACCATATTTGCCTGCAAGTTGGTCTAATTGAGTCATATACTCCGATTTCATTTCAAATTCGCGTTGCAATTCTTTCAATTTGTCAGCATCCGAAACCGCGTCCACATAAATGCCTGAATCGCTGTCCAATTTGCCCAAACGCTCTTGATGTTTGCTCAAATTGTCGTTTGATGCTTTTTGACGGTCTAAACCTTTCAATTTCAGTTTTGTAGCTTCGTATTCGACTATCAATTTGTCGTAAAGTTTCAATTTCGATTCGCGCAAACCGATTTGTGCCATGTATCCGGCTACGATTTTTGAGCATTGTTCGGCTTTTTCCGGTGCAACTTTGTCGGCATTTTCAGCTTTAATTTGGTCGAATGTTGCAAGGGCTTTATCCTTGTATTGCTCTCTGTAATAGGTCAAATGCCCGTTTGGGAATACGTGTGCGTAAGTGTCCACAATCGCTTCCGCAGCCCACGAACGTATATTTGAAATTTCGCGTTCTGCCTCTTTACGCTCGGTTTTCGCTTTTTGTAAAGCTTCGTTTACTTTGAGTTCTAAGCTATTGTTTTCGAGCTGATTATCTTCTTGTTCGTCTTTTTTAAACGGATTCCATCCCATGATTCTAATTTTTTTAAGGTTTCCCAAACTTATGAAAAAAAACAATAAGTTTGATAAAAATATGACTAAAATTCGTTGTTTATGCTCAAAAAGGCAATTTTGGCTTGATTTTTA
>DYSM01000099.1:0-3647 GCA_020718265.1 Draconibacterium orientale
TAATTTAACTTTACAAACTTTCAACTTTATGACTTTTTATACTGAACTCATACATGCTTTTGCCCGAAAACGAATCGAAAATTTTACTTTTGCAAAAAAAATGTGAGATGAAAAAGAAAGTTGTCATCGGTTTGTCGGGTGGGGTGGACTCCAGCGTTGCGGCATACTTGTTGCGCGAGCAAGGCTTTGAGGTACACGCCGTTTACATGATAAATTGGCACGACACTGAGGGCGTTCTCGCCGGAAGTTGCCCGGGGGATGACGACATTCTTGTTGCCCAACTCGTGGCACGCAGGTTGAAAATTCAGTTTGAAACCGTTGATTTCAGCGAGTTATACAAGAAACGCGTAGTCGATTATATGTTTTCCGAATACGAAAAAGGGCGCACGCCGAACCCCGATGTGCTTTGTAACCGCGAAATTAAATTTGATGTTTTTTTGGAAAAAGCCTTAGAACTCGGAGCCGATTTCGTTGCTACCGGACATTATTGCAGAACAGAAACTGTTGAAAATCAAGGGAAAATATTTCACAAACTGCTCGCAGGTCGCGATTCAAATAAAGACCAAAGTTATTTTTTGTGCCAACTGTCACAAGAACAGCTTTCTAAGGCGTTGTTTCCGATTGGTGATTTGGAAAAATCCGAAGTGCGTCGCATTGCCGACAGTTTGGATTTGGCAAGTGCGCACAAAAAAGATTCGCAGGGTATTTGTTTTGTAGGGAAAGTAGATTTACCTACCTTTTTGCAACAGAAATTGGTTGCAAAAGATGGAAATATTGTGATGATACCCAAAAATTTCGGAGGGTATGAACGAAAAATTGAGTTCTCAGAAATTTCGGAAGAAGTATTGAAAATTTTAGCCAAACCTTATAAGTATATACCGACCGACGGCAAAATTTGCGGCACGCATGAAGGCGCGCATTTTTACACCATCGGACAGCGTAAAGGCTTGGGTGTCGGCGGTTTAAAAGAACCGGCTTTTGTAATTGCTACCGATATTGAACAAAATATAGTGTATGCGGGTGTCGGTCAAGACCATGCCGGACTTTTTCGTAAAGCTTTGTTTATCAGCGATTCCGAACTGCATTGGATTCGTCCGGATTTGGCTTTGAAAACCGGCGAATCCTTACGAGTATCAGCACGCATTCGTTACCGACAACCGCTGCAAAGTGCTGTGATATACAGGTTTGATGCGGGCGCGTACCTTTTATTTGACGAACCGCAGCGCGGAATTACCCCCGGACAATTTGCCGCGTTTTATCTCGAGGATGAATTAATAGGCTCAGGCGTAATCTTTAAATAATTTATACTTGGTGTATCATTTTTAGGGGGTCAATGTCAAATATTAATATTTTTTTAAAAAATAGCCCCTAAAATTTTGAGGTTTGAAAAAAAAGTATTTGTTTTGTGTTTCAAAAATAGTTCAAATACAATTTTTCAATTTATGGCAACATTTCGTTTTAAAGCTTTGGAAGAATTGCTCCGTCGCGAGCCGCTTCATGTAGATTTTCCTTCGGATAAAATCTCAAATTATTTTGCCACCGGCGTTTTTACGCCCGAAAAAATGCAGTGCTATCTGCCGCCCGAAACGTATAAACAAGTGCAACGTGCCATTCAATCCGGACAACGCATCGACCGCAGAATTGCCGACCAAGTTGCAGCCGGAATGAAAGATTGGGCTGTTAGTCAAGGCGTTACTCACTACACACATTGGTTTCAACCGCTGACCGGCGGAACTGCCGAAAAGCATGACGCGTTTTTTGAAATGGGCGATTTCGGACAAGCTATTGAAGCGTTTAGTGGTGCGTTACTTGCTCAACAAGAGCCGGACGCGTCCAGCTTTCCGAACGGAGGCTTGCGCGATACTTTTGAGGCGCGCGGTTACACGGCTTGGGATCCGTCGTCGCCGGCATTTATCATGGGCAAAACATTGTGCATTCCCACAATTTTTATTGCATACACAGGCGAGGCTCTTGACTCGAAAACGCCTCTTTTAAAGTCTCTTGCCGTTTTGGACAAAGCCGCAACCGAAGTTTGCCAATATTTTGACAAAGATGTAAAACGTGTGATTTCAACGCTCGGTTGGGAACAAGAATATTTTTTGGTGGATGAAGCTCTGTATCAAGCGCGTCCGGATTTGTCGCTCACGGGCAGAACGCTCATGGGGCACGCTTCCGCAAAAGACCAACAATTGGAAGATCATTATTTTGGGTCGATTCCTGAGCGCGTGAGTGCATTTATGAAAGATTTTGAAATAGAATCGCATAAACTCGGTATTCCGTTGAAAACCAGACACAACGAAGTTGCGCCAAATCAATTTGAGTGCGCGCCTATTTTTGAAGAGGCGAACTTGGCAAACGACCACAATCTTTTGCTCATGGATATTATGCGAAAAGTTGCACAAAAACATAAATTTCGTGTTTTATTTCACGAAAAACCGTTTGCCGGAATCAATGGTTCGGGCAAGCACAATAATTGGTCGTTGGCTACGGATACGGGCGTGAATTTGTTGAAACCCGGCAGAAATCCGCGAGCTAACATGCAGTTTATCACATTTTTAGTGAATGTTGTAAAAGCAGTGCACGAACACGGCGATTTGCTGCGCAGTGCAATTATGTCGGCAAGCAACCAACACCGTTTGGGCGCGAATGAAGCACCGCCGGCAATTATTTCGGTGTTTTTAGGTTCGGAATTATCTCGAATGTTAGACGACCTCGAAGGGCGCATCCATGAGAAAAAAATGACCGCAGATGAAAAAACCGCACTCAAGTTGGATATTGGCAAAATACCTGAAATTCTGTTAGATAACACCGACAGAAATCGCACGTCGCCGTTCGCATTTACCGGAAACAGGTTTGAATTTCGAGCAGTCGGTTCGTCGGAAAACAGCGCGGGACCGATGACCATGCTCAACGCCGCAGTTGCCGACCGTTTGGCTAAATTTAAAATTGAAGTTGATACATTGATAGAGAAAAAAGTCAAGAAAGACGATGCCATTTTCCAAGTGTTGCGCCGCTATATTACCGAATCCAAAGCCGTGCGTTTCGAGGGCAACGGATACAGTCAGGAATGGCGCGATGAAGCCGCACGTCGCGGATTGTCTAACATTACGTCTGCACCTGAAATGTTTGAGGCACTAAATTCGGCAAAAAGCAAAACCATTTTGGTTGAGCAAGGCATTTTCAACGAACGAGAATTGCATTCACGTTTTGAAATTAAACTCGAAGAATTTATCAAAAAAATACAAATAGAATCGCGCGTGTTGGGCGATTTAGCTTCAAATCACATAGTCCCGACGGCTTTTCATTACCAATCATCGCTGGTGGAAAGTGTAAAATCGCTCAAAGAAATCTTTGCAGATGACCAAGATATGCACGAATCTATCTACGACAGAATTGCAACCATCAAAGAAATTGCATCACATATTTTGGAAATCCGTAAGGGCATTCACGATATGACAAAAGCCAGAAAAGCCGGAAATTCTTTAACCAATATTGAAGAAAAATGCACGCATTACGAAACCGTTGTAAAACCTTATCTAAGCTCAATCCGCTACCACATCGACAAGCTCGAACTGATTGTGGATGACGAACTTTGGCCCCTGCCGAAATATCGAGAACTTTTGTTCAACAGATAATTATATTTTTTA
>DYSM01000099.1:3747-5490 GCA_020718265.1 Draconibacterium orientale
TTTTTTATGACTTTTTTCGGTTACTTTTGATTAAACAGAATAAATTTCCAAGAAAAAATGTTTATCTAACAAAAAACACTATATTTAAAATCGACGGCATAAAACTATACCGGAAATAGCTGAATTTGACAAAAAAAAATTATCTTTGCTCTCAAATATTTAGAAAAATAATTTGATATGGCAGATATCTTTCAAAAAATCAATGAACTCGCTGATAAATATCGCGACTACACAGCAAAAAATCTCTCGAAACTCGTTCAAATTCAATCCGAAAGCATGGGCGAAAAACTCGTGCAACTCGAACTGAAACGCCAAATGGAAGAAGCCGGTTTCGACGAAGTGCGCATTGACGGTCTCGGAAATGTAATCGGGCGCATCGGCAACGGCAAAAAAATCCTCGCGTTCGACGGACACATGGACACCGTGGGCGAAGGCAACCCAGCCAACTGGAACAAACATTGGCTGTCGGGCGAAATTGACAACGAATTTGTGTACGGACGCGGAACCGTGGACCAAGAAGGCGGACCCGCCGCTTTCGTAACCTCCGGACGTATCCTCAAAGAACTCGGTTTCGACAAAGACATGACCCTGCTTTTCGTGGGAACGGTTATGGAAGAAGACTGCGACGGCTTGTGCTGGAAATACATCGTGGAAGAAGAAAAAATTCGCCCCGATTTTGTAGTAAGTACCGAACCTACGAACCTCAACATCTATCGCGGACATCGCGGACGCATGGAAATTCGCGTGACGTTCCAAGGCATTTCGTGCCACGGCTCGGCTCCGGAGCGCGGCGACAACGCTATCTACAAAGCTTCGCGCGGCGCACTCGAAATTGAAAAATTGAATAACAATTTGGGTAACGACGAATTTCTGGGCAAGGGTTCGGTAACGATTTCCGAGTTTAAATCCGGAAGTCCTTCATTATGTGCAGTTTCCGACTACGCACATCTTCACCTCGACCGCCGCTTAACGTGGGGCGAAACCAAAGAACTTGCCGTAAAACAAGTAGAAGAAGTGGTTGCGCAATTTGGCGGAAAAGTAGAAGTGCTTCATTACGAAGAAGTTGCATACACGGGGCTGAAATACGGTATGGAAAAATATTTCCCGACTTGGAAAATCGAAGAAAATCACGAATTTGTGCAAGCAGGCGTTCGCGCGTTCAGCGGTTTGTTCGACAAAGCTCCGAAAGTGGACAAATGGACATTCTCGACCAACGGCGTAACTATCAACGGCGTTTACGGCATTCCGTGCATCGGTTTCGGACCCGGAAACGAAGTGCTCGCCCACGCCCCGAACGAAAAAGTTGCCATCAAAGACCTCGTCGTTGCTTCGGCATTCTATGCAGGTTTGGCGTATGAAATTTAGTCGTAAGTATTAAGTAGTGAGTAATGAGTAGTTAGATTTTAGGAAAAAAATCTGTGTAAATCAGTAAAATCTGTGTTATCTGTGTTCTGATTTATAATTATAAAAATAGTAAATTTTATAGATATAAAAATATGTCTGACATCAAAAAACAAATTGAAGAGTTGTGACACACAAGGTGATGCTTAAACCTTTTGAGAACAGTTGCAAAGCACTTCAAAAGTGCTATGTAACTCTAAGCAATCCGCCGGGTTGAATCTACAAATATCACAATATCAAGTAAATACAAATTTCAAACAGATGAAATCCAAGATAGAAACTCAAATCAAAAAGTAAGAAATTCTTAACTCCTAATTCGTAATTTTTAATTCCTAATTTTTA
>DYSM01000099.1:5590-9291 GCA_020718265.1 Draconibacterium orientale
TAATTTTTAATTCCTAATTTTTATTCGTACATTTGGAGAAAAAATAGAGAAAAATGATCGCAGAGAAATCCGAAATAATTGAACAAAAAAAGGTTCATCTTATTTCTTTAATTACGCAAATATACAATTACGACCTTCTTGACAAAGTTGAAGATTTACTCCTAAACTCAAAAACGGATTGGTGGACGACACTGAGTGAGACGGAAAAATCGGCAATTGACGAAGGTCTTGCTGACATCAAAAACGGAAACGTTATTTCACATAAAGCTGTTATTCAAGAAATTAACCGTAAGTTCAACAATTTATGACAATGGTTTATCAGGTGGTCTGGTCGGAAAAATCGAAGACCGATTTAACCGAAATCATTGAATATTTGGTCGAAAATTGGGGTGTAGCATACAATTTTCAATTAGGAATTAAGAATTAGTTTGCGGATGAAATCAGATAATGTTGTTCGTGAGAAATCATACAGTTTTGCAATACGAATAGTTAAATTATATCAATATCTTAAAGAGCAACATAACGAATATGCACTATCAAAACAGATTTTGCGAAGCGGAACTTCAATTGGTGCTAATATTGAAGAGGCATTGGGCGGACAAAGTGATAAGGATTTTATTGCGAAATTGAGTATCGCATACAAAGAAGCTCGCGAAACAAATTATTGGTTGCGCCTACTGACCGATACAGGTTATATCCCCAAAAAACTCTCAGAATCAATGATTTATGATTGTGATGAATTACTTAAAATTATCGGAAGCATTATCAATACAATGAAATCCAAAATTGAGTCTCAAACCAAAAAGTAAACAAATCTTAATTCCAAATTCCTAATTCTTAATTCCTAATTTTAAATTATTAATTATAAAAAAATATGTCTGACATCAAAAAACAAATTGAAGAGTTATCAAAACTCAATCCCGAATTATTCGGCAAAGATTTCCTGCTCACATGGGAAAAAAGTGACGACGATTTGAAAGCTGTTTTGGCTATCGCAAACATCCTGAAAGACATGCGTTCCGAAAATATCTCGGCGCGGGTGTTCGATTCAGGTTTGGCAGTGTCGCAATTCCGCGATAACTCAACTCGTACGCGTTTCTCATTCTCATCTGCATCAAACTTCCTCGGAATGGAAGTGCAGGATTTAGATGAAAGCACATCGCAAATTGCGCACGGTGAAACAGTTAGAGAAACTTCCAACATGATTTCGTTCATGGCGGATTACATCGGCATTCGCGACGATATGTACCTCGGCGAAGGCAACAAATACATGCGTGAAGTGGCACAATCCTTAGACGAAGGCTTTGCCGAAGGTGTATTGCCGCAACGTCCGGGAATCGTGAACCTACAATGCGACATGGACCACCCCACGCAAGCGATGTCCGATTTATTGCACCTGAAAAACACTTACGGTTCGCTGGAAGCGTTGAAAGGTAAAAAAATCGTGATGAGCTGGGCATACTCGCCGAGCTACGGCAAACCGCTCTCGGTTCCGCAAGCCGTTATCGCGCTGATGTCGCGCTTCGGTATGAACGTTGAATTGGCTTACCCCGAAGGTTACGAACTGATTCCGGAAATTGTTGAAATGTCGGAAAAATTCGCCAAAGAAAGCGGCGGTTCATTCAAAGTATCACACAACATGGCTGAATCAATGAAAGATGCCGACATTGTGTATCCGAAATCGTGGGCACCGTTCCACATTATGGAAAAACGCACGCCGCTACTCCTGAAAGGCGACAAAGAGGGTTTGAAAGAACTCGAAAAAACCGCCCTCGCCGAAAATGCAAAACACAAAGATTGGGAATACACCGACGAGATGAAAAAACTCACCAAAACCGGACAAGCCCTTTACATGCACTGCCTGCCGGCGGATATTTCGGACGTATCGTGCAAAGCAGGCGAAGTGTCTGCAACGGCGTTTGAAGCCTCACGCATAGACACTTACGTGGAAGCAGGTTACAAACCGTATATCATTTCCGCTATGATGTTTGCCAACAAATTCGAGAAACCCGCCGAAGCACTCGAAGCTCTTGTTGCACGTAACCGCAAACGTTTCGGAATATAAGCTCTCGGTCAAGCCGCTTAGCGGTTGTTATGAAAAATCTGACATTGAAATTCAGATACCTTGATAACCGCTTAGCGGCTAAAAACATTCAGATAACTGACAAACCCCCGCCGAGCAAAAAATCTGGCGGGGGTTCTAATCTATTATGCAACGATTTGTAAACCTATTTGATAACATTCGGCTCAAAATCGTTATCATTCAATATTTTAACGTCTTGGTTGTTTTGTGTGAGTATGAAAAAACCGAAGTCTTTTGCTTCGTCGAGTACTTCTTTTTCAAATGTCATGGCGGCTATTGCGCCGAATAACTTGTAGTCTTTATACTCGGGAAAAAGCGATTTGAATTTTTTAAGACTTTGATAAAATTCGAGCAAATATTTCTTTTTAAAATTGTATTTGACTTCAACTATCAGAACTTTATAGTCGTTGTATAAAATAATGTCGTATTCGGCTTGAATTTGATTTCGTTTTCGGTTGAAATTACGGTCAATGTAATCGAAATTCAGTTTGGCAACCGACATAGATTTTTCGAGTGCCGAATAAAAAAAATCTTCGGCAATAGCTCCGTTACTTTTGCCGATACCGCCCAACTCTTCCTGTATTTCTTTCCAACGTTTTTCGCTTTCAAGCGATTTTTCTTTTAAAATCCGTTCTGTTTCCTTATTTTGTATAGCAAGTTCGTTTATTGTTTGCCATACTTTTTCGAACGTATATGTTTCCATAATTTTTTATATTGAGATTTATACAGCAAATTTACAACATTTTACCGAATATGTAGCTCTATTTGATAACATTCGGCTCGAAATCGTTGTCATTCAATATTTTAACATCTTGGTTGTTTTGTGTGAGTATGAAAAAACCGAAGTCTTTTGCTTCGTCGAGTACTTCTTTTTCAAATGTCATGGCGGCTATTGCGCCGAATAACTTGTAGTCTTTATACTCGGGAAAAAGCGATTTGAATTTTTTAAGACTTTGATAAAATTCGAGCAAATATTTCTTTTTAAAATTGTATTTGACTTCAACTATCAGAACTTTATAGTCGTTGTATAAAATAATGTCGTATTCGGCTTGAATTTGATTTCGTTTTCGGTTGAAATTACGGTCAATGTAATCGAAATTCAGTTTGGCAACCGACATAGATTTTTCGAGTGCCGAATAAAAAAAATCTTCGGCAATAGCTCCGTTACTTTTGCCGATACCGCCCAACTCTTCCTGTATTTCTTTCCAACGTTTTTCGCTGTCCATCGATTTTTCTTTTAATAATCTTTCGGTTTCTTGAAACTTTTTATCGGTTTCCTGAAACTTTTTGTCGGTTTCCAGAAATTTTTCAGATAAGACCTTTTCGGTTTCCTTATGCTGAACGGCAAGCTCGTTTATTGTTTGCCATACTTTCTCGAAGGTATATGTTTCCATTTCCATTAATTTATCTTTTGCAAATATACACTATTTTTCGCTAAAAAACAAACCCACTTTGCCGGAGTTTCATCCTTTGGCAAAGTGCTTTTTTTTGACGATACCTTGTCCTAACGGACGAAGGCATGTCAAAAAGTCAAAATCGCCGCAGGTGAAAAAGTATGGATTTTTGAGTCCGGTCTAAAAAGCCTGTTTTATTTTAGCTAAACAATCTATATGCTTGA
>DYSM01000524.1 GCA_020718265.1 Draconibacterium orientale
ATATAAATTTTAGACCGTTATCAGTCAAATTTAAAACAAGTAAAGACAGCTTTCGGACTTTAAAAAAAAAGCTCAAAACCCTGCTACAAATATACCAAATTTTTCCGTTCAAAAAAAGAGACGCTTAAATTTGCGTCTCTTTCATTCCTTAAAACCCCAATTTCTTCCGAATCTCTTTCGGCACAGCATCTTTATGCACCATAATGTTGGTGGCTTGCAACACAATGAAAGGTTTCGAGGCGTAAAAATAACCTTTGTAAGCACCGCTTTCGCCCCACGAATTTTTGACAATATAGTAAGCAGTGCCGTTTTGGTCTTTTGCTTTTCCTACGATGTGCATTCCGTGGTCGTCGGTGGTGTTATAGTTATCGAAATCTTTTTGGCGAAGCTCCTGCGTAATTTTTTTATCGGTCGAAGGTCCGTTTAGTGCAAATATTTCTTGGTTGCGGTCATACTCCGACAGTTTTTCCCACTTCGCTTGCTCCAGTCCGTTAAGGTTTTCGAGTTTTGTTTCCGGAATCACAGCCACGCCTTTGGTGTGCGAGAATCCTTCGTGGCTCACGTCTGCCGCCCACGCAACGGTGTATTTGTTTGCCAACGCATAGTCTATAATTGCACCGAACTCATCCACAGGCACATTGTAAATTGCACCCCAAAGCCAATTGTCTGGCACTTCCAACACAAATGTTTCGTAAAACGGATGGTGCGAGTAGCTGCCGATGGTTACATAATCGTCCGGATTCAAGGTCATATAATCTTTTGCAAACGATTTGGGCGTGTATTCTTTACCTTTATAGTTGAATTTTTCCGGAATTTTACCCAAATACGCATCCGCAACTGCATCGAAGCCCGCTTTCCAAGCCGTGCTCACTTCGCCGTTGCCGTTTTGCACAACAGCTTTTACATACGCAGTCAATACCGCATCCGATTCGCCGTGCACGTGTCCCGTGGTGCCGTAATTCAAGCCGGAATACACTTCTTCGGGTACCATGCCGCAGTTTTTGAGCGTCCAAATTGCATCGTGAAACGCGCCGCCGCCGCCGAAATTCAAATTTCCGTGCATACGCACATAACGGTCGGCTTTATATTTGTAGCATTGGTTTACCACAAACATTTCGGACAAATCCACGTCCGGCTTGCCCGTACGCAGCAGTTCCGATTCCAGAAACGACAGTGCCGAAAAGCTCCAACACGTACCCGAACGATACTGATTTTTGACCGACGTGGCAGGCAAACGAAATTCTTCCGTAAACACATAGCCATCGCCTTTGGGCGCATTTGTTTTTTGGGCGAACACACTGCCCGCGCCGACAAGAATGAAAACAAGTAACAAACTTAATTTATTCATAACTTTTATTATATTTAAGATATCAGACAATAGGATACCAAACAGGGTAAAACACTCTTTTGTAAATCAAACTTCAAGAGCGTAATTTTGTTCAACGTTATTTTTAATCATAACAAAGATAAATATGTTTTTTGGAAATTAAAAATCAGGAAGCAACAAATATAAAAAAAGGAGTTTAAAATTCATCATTCAAAACTCCTAATTTTTCACTTTTCACTCCTTTTCTGTTGCACGGATTTCAAATCCGTTACTTTTCACTCCTT
>DYSM01000100.1 GCA_020718265.1 Draconibacterium orientale
TTGCAAAAGGCGAAACGTATAAAAAACTGCACGATTTACAGGCGTTTTAAAACCTACTGTTTAGTGCTTGTTTGAATACTAATAACTTTTTGATATTCTGTATGATATTGTAAAATATCGTTTCGAATGTTTTTAGAAATTCTGTTGAAATTTAATTGAAACTAAATAAAAACGATAAATGACTACCTTTTGACTATTTATTGACAACTAATTGACTATACATTCAATTGAAAAAAAAGCTGTAATTTACACATATTCAATTATTTATACGTTTTCTTACAAACATTGTTTAAAAGATTATTCTGTTTTTTTACTGCAAAATTCGGTCAGCACACCGCCGGACGTTTTTGGGTGCAGAAACCCGATATTCATGCCTTCGGCTCCGCTACGCGATTGTTTATCAATAAGTTCTGCGCCGGCAATTGCCGCATCGTTCAATGCTTCATCGGCATCGGCAACGGCGTAAGCAATATGATGTATGCCTTCGCCTCGTTTTTCGATAAATTTGGCAACAGGACTTTCGGGCGAAGTCGGTTCGAGTAATTCTATTTTTGTGTTTCCGACTCGGAAAAATGCCGTTTTTACTTTTTGGTCAGCAACTTCTTCGATGGCGTAACATCTTAAACCTAAGACAGTTTCGTAAAATATTCGACTTTGCTCAATACTTTTTACAGCGATGCCGATGTGTTCAATTTTTTGTATTTCCATAAAATATACTTTGAATTGAGACGATTTATTTTTATTAAACCGACTGTAAAAGATTACATAACAGAAATGTAAAAGCTATATTTACAATGATTTAAATTCTGTTGTCTGTAATCTGATGTCTTAAATCTAAGTTATCCGGCACAATCGGGACGATTTTCGGGCAAGGTTTCAATCCAACGTTTGAACATGCTGTCGAATTGAGAATTGTAGTCTAAAATATCTTCGTTGAAATGAATAATCTCGGTGTGACGCGTTTCGATATTGTCCCAAAAATCATAAATATAGCGTGCAATATCAATTGGATTGTCGTATTTTTTTCTGCTTTTTGTTTTTTGGATGATACCCGTGCATGTTTTTTTGTGCAAATTTACCCATGTTTCGAGTGTTTGACGGTCAAAAACCATCCATTTGTTAATGAGAAGTTTTAACTCATCTTCAAACCTTACAATCTCTGATTTAAATTTTGCAATATCTTCGTTGTATTTCCTGACTTTTGTAGCCGTCAAAATGCTCGACCTGATGGCGCCTTTCATGTCCAAAATAATGATTTTGAGACTATCAACTTCTGTCCTCAGGAATTCTGCCTCCTTTATGTTTTCGATAATTTTTGAAAAATTCATGTTCACGGTTCAATGCACTTTTATGTAGCCTCGCACGCCAAAGTTAGAAAAAAAATCGAAAAACAGACAAAAAATCTCAGTTTTATGCCCAAAAATTCAAAATAATTTAAAATTAGTCTAAATTACATATCTGCATATTCCGAAGTCAAATAATATTTTACATTTGCAGCGATTTGATAACTCAAAAAAAATAAAAAATTATGGCACATTTCATTGACCCGAACAAATGCACAGCTTGTGGCGATTGCATTGATTCATGCCCGGTTGAAGCAATTTCTGAAGGCAAATTTTATGTTATTAATGCAGATGACTGCACAGACTGCGGCGCGTGCGTCGGCGAATGCACACACGATGCTATCGAAGCTCAATAACATTGCAAATTTGCATTAATGAAACAGACTGCCCGATTTTTGGCAGTCTGTTTTTTGTTTTATCATTCTAAAATAAAAAATAACTTTGCACATTGATTTTTTTGACCATGAATAAACAAATTTTCGACAAGTATTTGCCATATTTGGCTGCAGTTCTGATTTTTATTTTGGTAACGTTTGCCTATTTCCCCGAAGTTTTGGAAGGGAAACGCATCAGCTCGCACGATGTAAGCACTTGGATTGGCGGCTCGCAGGAAATTCTGGATTACAAAGAAACCACCGGCGAACACAGCCTTTGGACAAATTCCATGTTTAGCGGAATGCCGGGTTATTTGCTCACAAATTACACCCCGAATAACTGGATTCAACCTCTGAATCAGACACTTAACGCCAACGAAAGCTATCGCCCCGTGAGTTTTATTTTTTGGGCGATGCTTGGCTTTTTTGTGGCATTGCTGCTGTTCAAAGTCAATCCGTGGCTGGCAATTGTGGGAGCGATTGCTTACGCATTTTCGAGTTATTTTTTCATAATTATAGAAGCCGGACACTCTACAAAAATGTCCACGTTGGCTTACATGCCGCCCATAATCGCAGGCGCATATCACGCATACAAAGAAAATATGCTGAAAGGCGCGGTAGTTATGATGTTCTTTTTGGCATTGCAACTTTACAGAAATCACTTTCAAATCACCTATTACACCTTTATAATTATCCTGATATTCGGAATTTTCCATCTTGTTGAAGTTGTAAAAACAAAAGAATATAAAAAATTTGCACTCACAACCGCTGCGCTCGCCGTTGCCGCACTCATTGCCTTAGCCGCAAACTACACAGCAATTGCAACTACATTGGATTACGGCAAAGACTCCATTCGCGGAAAATCAGAATTGACCATCGACACGTCCGACCAAACCGACGGCTTGGACATTAGTTATGCACTCGGCTGGAGTTACGGCAAAATTGAAACCTTAGACTTGCTGATTCCCAACTTAGTAGGAGGCTCGTCGATGGGCGCATTGCCCGAAAATTCGGCGATGGAAAAAGAACTCACAAACTTGGGCGCGCAAAACGTAAAAGAACTCACAAAACAAATGCCAACGTATTGGGGACCGCAGCCTTCAACGTCAGGACCTGTTTACATCGGCGCATTTATTGTATTTTTGTTTGTTTTCGGGCTGTTTATCGTAAAAAATAACATACGTTGGTGGATGCTTTCGGCTACAATTTTGTCAATTTTGTTGGCATGGGGAAGCAATTTTCAGTGGTTTTCCGAACTGTTTTTGCACTACATGCCGGGCTACAACAAATTCAGAACCGTATCCATGATTCTGATTATTGCCGAATTTGCCATGCCGCTTCTGGGAATTTTAGCTGTTAATGAAATTATTGAAAATAAAGTTACTAAAAAGCAGATATTGAAAGGCTTAGCTTGGGCAGGCGGCATTGTCGGCGGCATAATTTTGATACTTTTGATGAATCCGGGAATTTTAACATTTACCAACGGAAACGAAGCCAATTGGTTTGCACGCAGTTTCGGATTGAAAAACGACGAACAATCTCAACAAATCATAAACAGTCTCGTGGCTGCGCTCGAAAGCGACCGCGCCGCCATGTTCCGCGCCGATGCCATGCGCTCGCTCGCATTTATTGCCGCCGGCGTTGCTGTGTTATTACTTTTTGTATTCAAAAAATTGCCGAAAAACGGATTTTACGCGGCTTTGGCACTCGTAATTTTAATTGATTTGTGGGGCGTGAATAAACGTTACCTCAACAGCGAAGATTTTGTAAGCAAACGCCAAGTTACGAATCCTTACAATCCGACACTTGCCGATAACGAAATTCTGAAAGATAAAGACCCCGATTTCCGCGTGGCGAACCTCGCCGTGAGCACATTCAACGATGCGAGCACCTCGTATTTTCATAAATCTATCGGCGGATATCACGGCGCGAAAATGCGTCGTTATCAGGAACTTGTAGATTACAAAATAAGCACCGAACTCGACAAATTTGTTGAAAATGCAAACTCCGCCACAAGCGACAGCGCGTTTCAAGCTGTGTTCAGTGAGCTTCCGATACTTAACATGCTCAATACCAAATATATCATTGGGAACCCGGATGCCGCACCTTTGAAAAACCCGGCACATTTGGGCAATGCATGGTTTGTTGAAAATCTCGTTCGGGCAAAAAATGCGGATGAGGAACTTGCAGGAATCTACAATCCGAATAAAATCGAACAAGTTCTGAAAGTCTTAAAAGAACGCGTTGCCTTGTTGGCAGAACTCAAAAAAATCTCGAATGAATTGCAAGACCTTGTAAACCAAGGCAAATCGGAATCTCCCGAACGTTTATTATTGTCCGAAAATTACAACAAAAAAATGGCACTTTTCCAAGCCGCAGAAAACGAACTTGCAGGGATGATAGACTTTAATCCGGCAAAAACAGCCGTTGCCGATGTGAAGTTCAAAGCACAATTTTTTGAATTTACGAAAGATTCCGCAGCTACGATTCAACTCACATCGTACGCTCCTAACAAATTGATTTACAAAGCGAAAGCAAAATCTGACCAACTTGCCGTGTTCTCCGAAATTTACTACGGCGAAAAAGGTTGGAACGTCTATATTGACGGTAAACCCGCGCCGCATTTCCGCGCAAATTACGTGTTGCGCGCCATGAAAGTGCCCGCCGGCGAACACGAAATCACGTTCAAATTTGAGCCGGAAGTTTGGAAAAAATCCAACATAATTTCGCTCATCGGCTCTGTTTTATTCGTGCTTGCAATTTTGGGATACGGATTTTGGGTTTACAAAAAAGGAAAAAAATCTGCTCGAGCAGAAAAATAGGCAATTATTTTGTAAATTGTTGAAAATTGAAGCGCATGGAAACCATTACGATACCGATAAAGGAATACGAAGAATTGGTAAAACGAAGTTATCAGATGAATTTTTCCGAAGCGGAAGCCATCGTATCGGACAAAGATTTTATTCGTAAAATTTTGATTGTCAGTGAATTTATAAAAAATAGTTCAGAGTATTCCGTCAATGAAAAGCAATCTGAATATGTTGGCAAAAAAATGACTATCAACGAATATAGGAACGAAATTGAGCACACAAGAAAACAAGTTGCTGAAGGAAAATACATGACATTAGACGATTTTTTGAACACAAAAAATGATGATTGAGCGAAAGATTTTGGTATCTGAAAAAGCTATAAATCAGATAAATGAGATTTATGCCTATATCAAACAAAACAGCAAAGACAACGCAGTAAAAGTTCGTCGAAAAATAAAAGAAACGATTGCTAATTTGTCGGTTTTACCGGAAGCTTATCCGCGCGATTGGTTCTTAGACCAAACAGTAGGCGAATTTAGATTCGCTCTTGTTTTTGTGTATAAAATTGTGTTTGAAGTTTCGGAAACTGAGATTATCATTTTGCAAATATTCCACACAGCTCAAAATCCGGACAAGTTATCCAATTCAGAAAATGAATAATTCCAACGTTCTCATAATCACATACTACTGGGCTCCGTCGGGCGGTGCGGGCGTGCAACGCTGGCTGAAATTTGCCAAGTATTTGCCCGAATTTGGTGTGAATCCAATCATTCTGACTGTGGATGAACACTTTGCGGCGTATCCGAGTATCGACAAATCGTTGGAAAAAGAAGTATCGCCCGTTTTGAAGGTTTACAAGACAAAATCGCGCGAAATTCTTAACTTTTTTTCCAAAACAACCGGTAAAAAATTACCGCAAGGCGGCTTTGCGAATGTGGACAAAGAATCGTTTGTGATGAAAATATCGCGTTTTGTGCGCGGAAATTTTTTCATTCCCGATGCGCGTCGCGGTTGGAACAAATACGCCTACAAAAAAGCCTGCGAACTGATAAAACAGTTTGATATTAAGACTGTTATTACAACATCGCCGCCGCATTCGGTGCAGCTTATCGGATTGAAATTAAAGCGAAAATTTGGCATCCGTTGGATTGCCGACCTGCGCGACCCTTGGAGCGATGTGTATTACAATAAAGATTTGATGCGCACGAAACTCGCGGATTTTTTTGACAAACGTTTGGAAAAGACAGTTTTAGAACAAGCCGACGAGCTCATTACGGTGTGCGATTCGGTCAAAAATTTGTTGCTTCAAAAAACAAATAAAATTTCGGGCGAAAAAATTCACATTGTTCTTAATGGCTTCGATAACAGCGATTTTCAAAACCTGCCCGAAATAAAAGATGAAGCCTTCAGAATCACGTATGTCGGCACGATTGCGCTGAGTTACAATGCAAAAATTATCTTCGATTCTATAAAAAAACTTTCGGAACAGAATCCGAATGTGCCTTACAAGCTCATTTTTGTAGGTTCCGTGCCCGATTCGGTAAAAGCTCAAATTTCGGAAGCCGGAATTTTAGACAAAACCGACTTTATAGGTTATTTGCCTCATAATGAAGCAATTGAATACATGAAAAACGCATCTGTTTTAGTCAATGTTTTCCCTGAAAGTGCTGATTATGACGGCGTCCCGGGCAAATTTGCTGAATACATCGCCTCGCGCCGCCCGATAATTTCCATTGACGCACACACGGGCGATGCCGCAAAAATTTTGGCACGCACACAAAGCGGAAAAACTTTTACACGAAACGAACAGAGCGAACTCGAATTATATTTTCAGGAACTTACTACTAAATGGCTGACAAACAAAACATTAAAACTTGATGACAATCTAAACATCCAAGAAGTTTCAAGAAAATTTGGGACGGAATTGATAAAAAATGTAATTTTGAAATAAATTTAGTATATTCGCTGAATAAATTTACTGACACATGAAAAATTACATCTTTTTTTTACTGTTTGTTGCAGCATCACATAGCATTTTTGCTCAAGAACGTGCTTTGGCTTCTTTAATGTGGTATCCGTTTAATGCGGACACGAGAGATTACAGCGGAAATAATTTTCACGGCACAGCGAATGGAACTGGGGATACACTTGACAGGTTCGGGAACCAAAATGCTGCTCGATATTTCGACGGAATTGATGATTATGTTGCCTTGCCAAATGAGGCTCGCTTAAAACCGCAATTGCCGGTAAGCATCATGTATTGGGTCAGATTCGACAATTTAGCACCTCAATATACTACGATTTTCACAAACGACTTTTCCACATCCGCACACTCAGGCGTGTGGACAAATTTAAGTTCAGACGGCAGAATGACAGTGAGTTACGGAGATAACACCGGGTTTTATTCGGCAAATCGCAGAACAAAAATCGGAACGACATCAGTAACGAAGGAACAGTGGAATCATGTGGCATTGATTGTTCGCGGAGCTAATGATATGGACATTTATCTCAATTG
This sequence comes from Draconibacterium orientale, assembly GCA_020718265.1. Taxonomy (GTDB): domain Bacteria; phylum Bacteroidota; class Bacteroidia; order Bacteroidales; family JAADGE01; genus DYOJ01. The sequence continues at coordinate 7,043 of DYSM01000100.1, forward strand.
CGAAAACGACGGAGGAACATATTCCGGCACAGGCGGAACACTTACCTATGGAAATTACTACACGGGTTCGGTAGGGCGAAAAGATGCAAACGCCGGCGACAACACATACTATTTTAAAGGAGCATTAGACGATTTAAAATATTATGACAGAGTAATTTCATATACTGAAATACAGAATAATTGCAACTATTCTCAAAGTGCTGTAATTTCGATTCCTGAGAAAAAATTGCTCGTTTATCCGAATCCGACATCAACCAAGATAAACGTAAATTCTACTGAGAAATTCGATATGATTGAAATTTTCAGCATTGACGGAACAGAAATCTATCAAACACAAAATTCAGAAACTGTCGATGTAAGTAATTTAAGTTCAGGCATTTATATTATTAAAGTTACATCTCAAAAAACAGGCTACACTGAAACTACAAAATTCAACAAAAAATAATATTGAGTGAGAATCGGAATAATTGTAGATAACGAATTTGACAACGACATTCGAGTTCAAAAAGAAGTCCGAATTCTGAAAGATTTGGGCAATTCAATCTTTGTACTGTGTTTTGCATACTCAGGAAAAAAGTATAATATAGTAGAAGGTATTGATATTGAGCGAATTATTATCAAAAAAAAATGGCGCGATTTGCTCTTTATGTTGTTCAATCGTTTCCCTGTCTATGAATGGATTTGGGCAAAACGCACAGCCCAATTTGTCAGAAACAATAATATTCAAGTCATTCATACACACGACCTTTACATGTCTAAATGTGTTCGCAGAGGCATTAAAAAATCCGGACAAAAAGCAACGATGATTTTAGATTTGCACGAAAATTATCCTGATGCAATTTTATCTTACAATTGGACGAAAGGTTTTGTGAGAAATTTAGTTGTGAATCCGAAAAAATGGAAATCGAAAGAAAAAAACTACCTGAATCAAGCCGATAAAATTATTGTTTTAAGTGAGGATTTTAAGCAAGAACTTTGCAAAAAATATACGTTTCTAATCACAGAAAATATTTCTGTTTATGAAAATGTTATTGACCTTAAACGCTTTGATAAATATACGATAAATCCTGAAATTCAAAAACTTAACGGCTTTACAATGCTTTATTTTGGGCAAGTTGCGGAGAGAAGAGGCGTTTTTGATACCATAAAAGTTTTGGACGAAGTTTTGAAACAACAAAAAAATACCAACTTACTCATAATCGGACCGATAGACCGTAGCGACAAAGAAAAATTCGAGTTAGAAATCAACCGTCCGAATCTAAAAAATCATATTCGGCATATCCCTTGGATTGATGTTTCTGAACTTCCGTCTTATCTCAATATCAGCGATTTATGTTTGTCGCCGCTGCACATAAATCCGCAACACGAGTCCGGCGTTGCGAACAAAATATTTCAATACATGTTCGGTGCAAAACCGCTTTTGGTGTCGGCTTGTCGTCCGCAAAAAAACTTGGTCGAAAAACACAATTGCGGACTTGCATACACCGATTTTTCCGATTTTGTGCAAAAAGTTCTATATTTGTCCCAAAATCCAAACGAATGTAAACGCTTGGGCGAAAACGGAAAAACGGCATTATATTCCGATTTTTCGTCCGAAAAATTCGATTCGGTTTTGGTAAATTTATATAAAATCATTTCGCAAAGTATTTAAAATGAGTAATGTAGCTAAACAAAAACGCTTCGAAAGTACATTAACTTTCGTGGAAAAATATCTGCCACAAACAACTAAAATTTTAGACCTCGGCGTTCCGAATTCCTTATCGAAATACTTGTGCGAGCACGGATTTACAATTCAAAATACATTGGATCAGGATTTAGATTTGGATGTAGAAATTGTTAAATCCTCTGAATTTGAAGCTGTTACTGCATTTGAAATTTTTGAACATTTGGTAAATCCGTTTGGCGTTTTACAAAATATTAAAGCTAAAAAATTAATTGCTTCTGTGCCGATGCGCCTGTGGTTTGCACCTGCATATTGGAGCGCGACTGACCCGTATGACCGTCATTTTCACGAGTTTGAGCCTCGTCAATTTGATATGTTGTTAGAAAAAGCAGGTTGGAAAATTGTAGCCGCGGAAAAATGGAAATCCTATGACCCCAAAGCCATAGGATTTCGACCGGTGTTGCGCCGCTTTACCGACAGATATTACATTGTTTATTGCGAAAGAGTCTGATTATCAACCTTGATGCTGCTCTCTCAATAAATCGTTTACAATTTTTACGGGGTTGAATGTGA
>DYSM01000002.1 GCA_020718265.1 Draconibacterium orientale
AATCAAGCATATAGATTGTTTAGTTAAAATAAAACAGGCTTTTTAGACCGGACTCGTCATTGATTCAAACTCTTAACCTCATTAGATGTGAAGCAATTTTTGAGAAGTTTTTATCTGGATAACCGATTTTACCTCGTCGCAACCGGCGCGGCATTCGGATTTCTACTGGGACATTTTTTTCCGCCGTTTTACGGCGTGGCAAAAATTATGCTCATCGCAATTGTTGCGCTGTTTGTGCTTGATTTTCTGTTACTTTACAACAGAGCCAAAACCCGCATCGGCATTCAGCGCGAAACGCCCGAACGCTTATCTAACGGCGATGTCAATAACATCAGAATTTCGGTCAAAAATAATTTTCCGTTTACGGTAAAACTGAACATTATAGATGAAATTCCGCATCAATTTCAAAAACGCGATTTCGTTATCAAACGAAAACTAAAGGCAAATACCGAACATAACCTTGTTTACACCTTGCGTCCGGTGGAACGCGGCGAGTATCATTTCGGAAACACGAACGTTTACGTAAGTTCGTCCATAAGTTTCATCCAACGTCGATACATTTTTTACAGCGAAAAACCTGTGCCTGTGTATCCGTCGTATATTCAAATGCGGAAATACGAACTCATGGCAATTTCCAACCGACTGACCGAAGCCGGCGTAAAAAAAATCAGAAAAATCAGCACGAATAATGAGTTCGACCGCATCCGAAAATACGTTACGGGCGACGATTTCCGAACCATAAATTGGAAAGCCACCGCACGGAAAACAGAAGTCATGGTCAATCAATATCAGGACGAAAAAGCTCAACGCGTGTACAGCATTATTGATATGGGACGCAGCATGAAAATGCCTTTTGAAGAATTGTCCTTGCTGGATTACGCGATAAACGCCGCGCTGGTCATTTCCAACATTGCCATGATAAAACACGACAAAGCCGGACTCATCACGTTTTGCAAAAAAGTAGAAAGCATCGTGCCCGCTGACCGTAAAAAGTTGCAAATGAACACAATCATGGACGTACTTTACAAAGCGGATACCGATTTTTCGGAATCGAACTTAGAAGTCTTGTATTCAGCTGTGAAACAAAATGTTAATCAACGAAGTTTGCTGCTTGTTTACACGAATTTTGAAGGTTTATCGTCCATGCAAAGGCAGTTGCGTTATTTCAAATTGCTGGCAAAAAGCCACATTGTGGTTGTGATTTTCTTTGAAAATACGGAACTTTCGCAAATCACAAAAAACCGACCGGCATCCGTCGAAGATATTTATATTAAGACCATTGCGGAAAAATTAGCTTACGAAAAAAAGCAAATTGTGTTTGAATTGAAAAAACACGGCATCCATTCCATTCTCACCGAACCGGAATTGCTTACCGTAAATACAATCAATAAATATCTGGAAATAAAAGCAAAAGGCTTACTCTAATGGTTTGAAGGCAAGTTAAATTCGTCAAACAAAGACGGATAATCCCTGTCAAAACGTTCGAGTACAGCAGTGATTACAGCCTCGCGAACGAATTTCGCTCTGTTTTTTACTCGATATTTTTTACAATATTTATCTAACGCACTTTTTTCCAAATCGTTCAATTTAAAAACAATGTGGTGTGTGCGCAACATTTTCGATTTATCCTCTTGTTCCGTAGCCATAATTAAAACAATGCAGGTACAAAAATATAAAGTTTTTCGGTATCAACAAGTTTGTTGGTTGTAAATAAGCCAAAAGTTATACACATTTTTTGAGATTTGAATTTAATAACTCTGTTAATAACTGTTGATAAAAAGTTAAGAATTTACAGAAAAAATATTTTGTAAATTAAAATACTCATCAGTTTGAACAAAAAAATTAGATTTCCAAAAAAAGTTATTAAAAAAAATGAAAAGTTATCAACAGAATATTAAACATTTAGAACACAAAAAAATATCCTCAAAACACATTTACAAAAATAATTAACATCTGTTCAAAACCTATATTAACTCTTTGAATACAAACAGATTCAACACATAAGAAAATGTTAATTATTTGTTTACAAATTTAAAATTTGAAATATTCAAGTAAAATTTACTTAAATTTGTAACCGTTTTAACAAACTATCATTATTATCATTAAAGTTTTTATAAATCTATTATAATATTTATGTATAGTGAAGAAGTCCGCAATTTCGGTTTTGTAAACCAAGCGATACCCGCAGGGCTAAATATAGTTGATGAACTAAACGCGTTGAAGAAAAAGAAAAACGCTGTAATTCTCGCACACTATTACGTGGCGGATGACGTGCAAGATGTTGCCGATTTTGTGGGCGACAGCCTCGCTTTATCGCAACGTGCGGCGGAAACCAATGCCGATATTATTTTGTTTGCCGGTGTGCATTTTATGGCAGAAACTGCTAAAATTTTATCGCCGAACAAAAAAGTGCTTTTGCCTGACCTTACAGCCGGCTGTTCGCTCGCCGATTCGTGCCCTGCGCCGGATTTCGAGGCTTTTTTGAAAAACTATCCGAACCACACCGTAATTTCTTACGTAAACACAACGGCTGCGGTCAAAGCCTTGTCGCACATTATTTGCACGTCGTCAAACGCAAAGCAAATTGTGCAAAGCATTCCTGTCGAAAAGCCGATAGTATTTGGTCCCGATAGCAATCTCGGAAATTGGATTAGTCGTGAAACCGGACGCGAAATGGTAATTTGGGACGGCGCGTGCCACGTGCACAACGAATTTTCGTTGGAACGCATTTTGGCTTTGAAAAATCAAAATCCGGATGCTAAACTCATTTCGCATCCCGAATGTCAAAAACCAATTTTGGAAGTTTCAGACTTTGTCGGTTCTACGGCAATGCTTATAAAATACTCTTATACAGATAATTCAGAGAAATATATTGTCGCAACCGAACCCGGCGTTTTGCACGAAATGCGAAAACACAGCCCGAACAAAACGTTCATTCCCGCGCCCGGCGAAGATGCGAATTGCGCGTGCAGCGAATGCCAATTTATGAAACGACACACGCTCGAAAAAGTCTATAATTGTTTGAAATTCGAATTGCCCGAAATTGATTTGGATGAAAATTTAAGTCGAAAAGCTTTGAAACCAATTCAACGCATGTTGGACATTTCTGCAAAACTTGGGTTGTAAATGAACAAAAGATTTTCAATATTGCTTTTTTTAATTTTATCTAATGTTTTGATAACCAAAGCACAAGATAAAGTTAATCCGAACGGATATAACGCATTTCATCACCCGAACGGCACCGTTGCAAGCGAAGGAACTATGAAAGACGGCAAACCTGTCGGCTATTGGAAATCGTATTATCCCGACGGCGTGATTCGTTCCGAGGGCAATCGTATTGATAATGAGCTTGACAGCCTTTGGAAATTCTATTCTCCAAACGGAACGCTTCAAAAAGTTATTGATTACAGACAAGGCAAAAAAAGCGGTTATTTTATGCTTTACGAAACGTTCAGCGACAGTATTTCAACACGTAATGTTCTGATTTCAAAAGAATTGTATATTGATGACAAGCTAAACGGCGTTTCAAATTATTATGACAGTCTCGGAAATCTTTCAAAAACAACAACTTATGAAAACGGACGTAAACATGGTTTCGAGCGTTATTACGCGCCCGACGGCAGAGTTACAGCCATATTGCGTTATGCACACGACAATTTGTTAAGTTCGGAACAACTGAATCAACTTGATAAAAACGGAAACAAAATCGGCGTTTGGAAAGAATTTTATCCGGACGGACAGCTAAAATCGTTTGCAAATTACGATGTCGGAAAGTTAGACGGCTATTTTCGTGAATATTCTCCGACGGGCATGATTACGAAACAAAATTTTTATCGTGAAGGTATTGTAAATAAAGAAGTTGAAGCACAATTGAACAAAACAGCCGATGTGGTTGTTAAAACGCGCGAAGACGGCACGCTCTTGTCAAAAGGTTCGTTTATTGACGGAAAACCGGTCGGAATTCACAGAGAATTTGACGAAAAAGGCAACGTGATTTCAGCTTCGGAATACGATGAAAATGGCGTTTTGCTCGGAAAAGGTATCATGACAAACGAAGGCAAGCGGGTAGGCGAGTGGTCGTTTTTCTATTCGGACGGAACTGTAAAAAGCAAAGGCAAATTTACCGACAATAAACGCTCCGGCGAATGGCAATTTTATTTTGAAAACGGCTCAAAAGAACAAATCGGAAATTATACAAACGGTTTACCGGAAGGCAAATGGAATTGGTTTTACCCGAACGGAAATGCAAGACGCTCTGGATTTTATCTTCGTGGTAAAGAAGAAGGCTATTTTGTAGAATTTGGCATAAATCAAGATACTCTTTCTGCCGGAAAATACATTTCGGGTATGAAAATGGAAAAATGGACGGAAGTTGTGAATGACCACACGGAACGCGGTGTATATCAGGCTAATAGAAAGTCCGGCGAATGGAAAAATTTCTATTTTGGCGATAAACTCGAGTTTGTCGGCTCGTATGTGGACGGAATGCCGGACGGCGAGCATAAATACTTCTATCCCAACGGAATAATAAAATTGGAAGCCAAATACAGTATGGGAATACCGGACGGCGAATGGACGAAATTCGACGTTTTCGGTGTTGTTGAAACGACTTGGTTTTACAAAAGCGGCGAGCTTATACGCATTGACGGACTGAAAGTTAGAGAAGATTAGTAATAAGTATTAAGTAGTTAGTAGTTAGACTTTTTTTTAATATAGATTTTCTAAAATATTCGATTATAGGGCTATTACAAAATATTCGTTTACAAATCTTAATACTTGCTACGAATTGCTTACGAAAGGATTATCAACAAAGTATAATAGTTTTATCTTTAACTTATTGATATTCAAATGTTATCAAAATTATTCATTATTCATTATTAATTTTTCATTCCTTAATACTCAATTCTCAAATCTCAACAAATTGGAACAAACAAACAGACATATCACCCCGCAGGATTTGCAAGCCGAAGGAAAATTGCGCCCCGATTCGTTTACTCAATTTGCAGGGCAGCCGACTCTGGTTGAGAATCTGAAAATTTTTGTTCAGGCAGCCAAAATGCGCGGCGAATCGCTCGACCATGTCCTTCTGCACGGTCCGCCCGGCTTGGGAAAAACTACGTTGTCGAACATCATTGCCAAAGAATTGGGCGTGGATATGAAAATTACTTCCGGTCCGGTTTTGGATAAACCCGGCGACCTTGCCGGTTTGCTTACTAATTTGAACGATAACGATGTTCTGTTTATTGATGAAATTCACAGACTTAGCCCCGTGGTGGAAGAGTATTTGTATTCCGCCATGGAAGATTTTACCATAGACATCATGTTAGATAAAGGACCTGCGGCGCGTTCTATCCAATTGACCTTGAATAAGTTCACGCTCGTAGGTGCTACCACACGTGCAGGCTTACTCACATCGCCTTTACGTGCGCGATTCGGCATAAAATTTTTACTTGAATATTACAATATCGAAGTTTTAACTCAAATCATAAAACGTTCAGCATCAATACTTAATGTTCAAATTGTCCCTGCGGCTGCAGTTGAAATTGCAACGCGAAGTCGAGGAACGCCGCGTATTGCAAATGCTTTGTTGCGCCGAGTGCGCGATTTTGCACAAGTCAAAGGAAACGGCAATATTGATTTGGAAATTGCTACCTTTGCGCTTGATGCTCTGAATATTGATAAAAAAGGTCTGGACGAAATGGACAATAAAATTCTCAACACGTTGATAGATAAGTTCAACGGCGGACCTGTGGGGTTGAATACGATTGCTACGGCTGTGGGTGAAGATGCAGGCACAATTGAAGAGGTTTACGAACCGTATTTGATTATGGAAGGCTTGCTGAATCGCACCCCGCGCGGGCGAATGGTTACGGACAACGCCTACAAACATTTGCGAAAATCCAAACCCACAAGTCAGAATATTTTATTTGAAATTGAATAAGTTAGATTGTTGTATTTACAAGTAAGTATTTAGAAATTAGATTTTTAACAAAGAAAATATCCTTATGAAACTCATAATTCCGATGGCAGGCATGGGCAAACGCATGCGCCCGCATACACTCACGATTCCGAAACCGCTTTTGCCGATTGCCGGAAAACCTATCGTTCAACGACTTGCCGAAGAAATCGCCGAAGTTGCAGGTGCACAACTCGAAGAAATTGCATTTATAATCGGCGATTTTGGTAAAGATGTTGAAAACCAATTGCTTGACATCGCAAAAAATCTCGGTGCTGTTGGTAAAATTTATTATCAGGAGCAAGCACTCGGCACCGCACATGCAATTTATTGCGCCGCAGAATCACTCCAAGGCAATGTTACGGTGGCGTTTGCGGACACACTTTTCAAAGCTGATTTTTATTTAGATACAGATGCCGATGCCGTTATTTGGTCAAAACAAGTTGAAAATCCTCAGGCATTTGGCGTGTTGAAAGTTGATAACGAAGGTTTTATCACAGATTTTATCGAAAAACCAAAAATATTCGTATCCGATTTGGCAATTATCGGAATTTATTATTTCAAATCGGGCGAACAATTAGCTGCTGAGTTGAAATATCTGCTTGATAATAAAATAGTTGTGAACGGTGAATACCAACTTACCGATGCGCTTGAAAACATGAAAAACAAAGGCGTAAAATTTAAAACCGCAACGGTGGACGAATGGCTCGATTGCGGAAATAAGGATTCTACGGTTGCCACAAACGGAAGAATTTTGTGGCACATCGGCAATACAATTTCAGAATCAGCAAGTTATGTTAATTCGGTTATCATCGAACCTTGTTTTTTGGGCGAAAATGTCGTTATCGAAAATTCCGTCATCGGTCCGTTTGTTTCTGTGGAGACGGGAACTCAAATAATTAAATCTGTGATTTCTAACGCAATAATCGGTCAAAATACGAAATTATCCGGACTTTTTGCCGACAATTGTATGCTCGGAAATTACGTCGAACTCACAGAATCATCAAAAAATTTGAGTATCGGAGATTTTTCTGCGCTGTATTAAAATTTTAAAACGATATTTGCAGATTCGACAAAATACAATTTATGCGTGTTCGCAGTTTTAGTTTTGGATTAATATTTTTTGCCTTTCTGTTCATTTTCACAGGATTAGTAAGTTCGTGCGGCATTCAAAATGAAAATAAAAAACAGGAAGCAGATGCTAAATCAAAATCGGAACTCGAATTCAAATATCTCTATGCCGAAGCCGGAAAAGCCTACATGTTTGGCAATTTGAAACAAGCCTCACAGCTTTATACTGCTGCTATTCAGGCAAATCCGACGAGTGCCGCGTCAAATTATTATCTCGCAAAAGTTTATCTCGAAAAAAATGAGATTCAAAGTGCATATAATTTTGCCGGAAAAGCTATAAATTTAAATCCAAATAATCTGTGGTACAGTTTGTTATATTCCGATATTGCAGTTGCAATCGAACGATTCGGAGATGCTCAAAACGCGCTTTCGGCACAATTGAAACTAAATTCGAATAACGAACTTGTTTACAGCAGATTATGCAATTTGTATCAGATTTTGAACGATTTACCAAGACTTCTCGAAACTTTCTCCGACATGCAAAAACGTTTTGGTTTTGAAAACGACCGTGCATTGCAAATATTTGATATTTACATGTCTTCCGGCGATTTTCCGTCGGCTGAGCAAACCGCTCGTGATTTAATTTCAGCAAATCCGGACGATCTTAAATTTCAAGCTCTCTTGGCTGAATTTTACATTCAATCATTTCGGAAAGAGGACGCTAAAAAATTGTATGCCAACTTGTTAAAAAAATCCGGAGATGATGCTATTTTTCGACTTTCGTATGCCATGTATGCTGATTCTGAACGAGATACAGCCGGTTTTCTTGAAAGTTGCAATATCGTAGTTAATTCATCGGATGTCAGAATTGAAGATAAATTGAAACTTTTGGTGCAAGGTTACGAAAATTCAGCGTTAATTTCCGACGAACAATACGAGGCTTTTTTGAATCAATTGCTTGAACAACAGCCGGATTCTTATTTGCCAAACTTATATTATGCCGATTTTTTATTGTCAGAAGGCGAAGATGCCGATGCGCTCTCAAATTACAGAATTGCTTCAAAATCTGAACCTTCAGATTTTAATTTGGCTGTAAGTGTGTTTGAATTAGAATACGAACTTTCTGATTTTGAATCACTCTACGATGATGCTTCGTTTTTTTCGGAAATTTATCCAAATCAAGCTAAAATATTCTTATACAAAGGCATAGCTGCACTTATGACGAAGCGTTTCAAAGAAGCGGAAGAAGCCTTGCGTTACGGTTCCGATTTAGCTTTCGATGATGCGCAACTTGCCGAGCAATTTAATTCGTATCTTGCTGAAAATTATTCTCTTACAGGTAAATATGATTTAGCTGACCGTTATTTTGAAAAAGTTTTGTCCATGAATCCGTTAAATTGTTCGGTATCTGCCAGTTATGCCAGATGTTTGGCTTACAGAAAAACTTCTTTGACAAAAGCAGAACAGCTAACTTCAACGTGTAAAGACAGTTATCCGGAAAATGCAACATTTCTGGCAACTTGGGCGTTGATTCTTTTACAAAAAGGCGAATTGGAGAAAGCGCAGCAAACCGTTAAAAAAGCGTTTTCAATTCAACCTGAAAATATCCATGTGCTTGAAATCTATGGAGATATCGTGTTTCATACAGGCGAAACGGATACTGCTGTTTCGTTTTGGCAAAAATCAAAAACGAACGGAAACATTTCGCCGGTTATAGAGCGCAAAATTTCACAAAAAACATTTTTATCAAAATAAATCATTGAATTTTAATCGTTTAAAAAATATCATGAAGTTAAGACTTTTCATTTTTACAGTTTTCATCGCAACTTTGCTGACATCGTGCGGCTTGCTCAAAAATCATCAGACTGACCCTGCCGTTATTGACAAAACTGATTCGGTAAAGGTTGATAAACATGCGTTTAAACCGGATCCGGAAGTCGTAAAATTTGTTGAAGCTCTAAAACCCGGCTATTTAAAATACGAAACCTTGGCTATGAAATTTTCCGGCGAAATACTTGATAATGAGAATAATTCTACGCCGCTCAAAGGTATTATTCGCATGAAACGCGATTCGTTTGTTTGGATTTCTGTCCGTCCCGGGTTGGGGATTGAACTTGCAAGAGCTTCTTTTACAACGGACAGCGTAAAGTTTCTCGACCGCATGAAATCCACGTATTTCGCAGGAAGTTACGCTTTTACAGATTCTGCTTTTTCGGTTTATACGGATTACAACATGATTCAGTCGTTGCTAACGAACCAATTTTTTGTGTATCACCCGGATAAGAATTTAAAGCCCGCTTATGGTAAATTCAAAATTAAAAAAATGGCTGCGGACACGGAACTTTTTTACAAAGATTCCGTAAACTTGAATGCTTATGAACAAATTGTTCGATTTTCAGCAGATATGAAAATTTTGCAAGTCTCTGCTCTGTCGGCGGCTTTGCAACGCAATGTGGTTGTAAATTACTCCGACTTTGTGTTGTTTAATAACGCAAACATCGCAAAACACATTGAAGCTGTGATTACCGAAAAAGGAAAAACAACGAAAATGATTTTAGATTTGTCCGATTTTGAATTGAATATGCCTGCAAAATATACGTTCAAAATTCCAAATTCATATACACCAATGTCATTGAAAAAGAAATAATTAGCTTATGAAAATTTGGTTTTTCGTATTATTTTTGGTTTTTAATTTGTATGTTTCGGGACAAACTTCGGAACAAAAGGCGTATGAAAATGCGAAAAAGGAGTTAGCCAAAATTAATAAGAAAAGTTTATCGGCAGAAGCTTTACTGAATGTTTACAAAAGCGAGATTGAAACTGAAAATCAGTATATTGAACATTTATCTTCAAAAATTGAACTTTTGGAGGACGAACAAGAGTCTCTTCAAGCTGAATACGATGAATTAAGTAAAAAACTCTCGGCTCAACGCAAACAATACGCTGATTTATTGTACTTTGCATACAAAACTCGCCATGCGCGTCAGGCTGCTGCATATTTTTGGGCTGCGGCAGATTACAATTCTGCTTATCGACGTTTTATTTACGTTCATTTTCTTGCCGATTTTATCAGGGCTTCAACCCAACAAATAAAATCTTTGGCTGACAGAGTGCAGTTAAGGCAACAGGAAATTTCGGAAAACATCAAGCAAGTAACAGAATTAACGGAAGGGCGTGCTGACAAAATGATAGGTCTGCAAGAAAAAATTTCTAAGCAAAAGAATTATACATCAACGCTTTCCAAACAAAAAAAGAAACTTGCCGCAGAAGTTGCCGAGAAAAAACGCAAAGCGGATGCGTTGCGAAAATCTGTTCAAAAAACAATTGTTTCTTCTTCAAAAACGACGAGCAAGCAACCAAATGTAAAATCGAATACAGCTTTTTCTAAACTAAAAGGACGGCTGACTCCGCCGGTAAACGGCGTAATTACGTCCACGTTCGGTGAACACAAACATTCTGTGCTCGAATATGTTACAACAAGAAACGACGGTTTGGAATTTACGGTTTCTTCGGAATCCAATGTTGCGGTTGTTGCCGACGGCGTTGTGGCGACCGTGCTCACAATTCCGGGTGCAAATACCGCAATCATTGTGAAACATGAAGATTTTTATACCGTTTACTCAAACATGGTAAAATTGAATGTGAAACAAGGACAAACCCTTAAACCAGGGCAGTTGCTCGGAAAAGTGTTTTATAAATCCGGCGCGCCCGATTCGGGAGTTTTTAATTTTCAAATTTGGCACGGAAACGAAAAATTGAACCCTCAGGCGTGGCTTACAAAGTAACGCTGTGGAATTTTTTACAAATTTCATCTGTATAAAAAATCGACAAACATGGACGCATATAATCAACTTATCGGACGGCTGGATGCTTTTATCCGAAAATATTACAAAAACCGCTTGCTTAAAGGCACATTGTGGTCGTTTGGCGTTTTGGTCTTCGCGTATTTGTTTTTTGTTTTGGCAGAATATTTTGGGCATTTCACGGTAAGTGTTCGCACGTTTTTTTATTATGCCTTTGCGGCAATTTTGCTCGGAACGCTCTCTGTGTATGTGCTTTATCCGACTTTGAAACTTCTGAATATAGGCAAACGCATTTCATACAAACAAGCTTCGGACATCATTCGCGGACATTTTCCCGACATCAAAGATAAAATACAAAATGCCTTGGAACTTTACGAACAAAACCGGAAACGCGATGCTGCCGATGTTTTAATTTTGGCTGCCGTGAATCAAAAAATAGACGACACTCAACTTTTTCCGTTCAAACGAGCCGTAAATTACAAGGAAAATTTGAAATATTTACGCTTTGTTTTACCTCTTTTACTTTTACTGATTGGAATTTGGGCATTTTCGCCGTCTGTAATCAACGATGGTACAGCGCGCATTATGAATTATGATAAAACCTACGAAAAGCCGGCTCCGTTTGTTTTTCAACTCTTAAACGACACTTTGACGGTTAAGAAAGGCGCAGATGTCGAACTCGTTGTACAAACTGTCGGGGATGTTATACCGAATGAAGTGTTTATCGAATTTGCAGGCACAACTTTTTTGATGCAAAAAGACAAAACTCAACGCTCAAAATTTTCGTATAAAATAAAAAACCTGAATAACTCTCTTGCATTTAATTTTCAGGCAGATAAATTTACGTCCGGACAATATGATTTGTCGGTGCTGCCCGCGCCGGTTTTGTTAAAATTTGATATCATTGCCGAAGTTCCGGATTACACCGGCGAGGCGGATTTTACACTTTCGAACACCGGCGATTTGTCGGTTCCGCAAGGTACAAAGTTGAAATGGGTTTTTCATGCAAAAGATGTTGATAATCTGTTTTTTATATCAGACAAAAGTCTTCAGCTCATAAAATCGGAAAATGTGTTCGGATACGCGCAAGTTGCACAACGCGATTTTAATTACACGCTTCGTCTTCAAAATTCTAATTTTACAGACGATATTGGCGTAAACTACTCTGTTGCTGTGCGTCCCGATTTACATCCGGCAATAAATGTTACTGATGTTCAGGATACAGCAAATTTCTTTTTACATTATTTTTCAGGTAAAGTAGCTGACGATTACGGACTTACAAAACTTTCATTTAATTACAGAGTTGTAAAAAAATCGACTTCTGCCGACGATAAGCGCGTGCCGTTTAAATCGGACGCTATTCCGTTGGCTGCCGGACAGGTTGCCAACCAAGAATTTTACCATTTGTTCGATTTTGCTTCTCTCGAATTATCTGACAATCAAGAAATTCAGTATTATTTTGAAGTTTGGGATAACGATGCCGTAAACGGACGTAAATCTGCAAAATCATCTGTCAATTCGTTTGTAATTCCTTCTATATCAGAAATTAATGACTTGAAAGATTTGGCTTCCGAAAATATTCAATCCAAGATGGAAACCGCTCAAAAGCTTTCCAAAGAAATCCAATCTGATTTTCAAAAATTGCAAGAAAAAAACATGAACGGCTCAGTTTCCGAGTGGGAAAATACTCAAATGCTCAAAAGTATTTCGGATAAGCATCAAATGATGCAACAACTTATGCAAGAAGCTGTTAAAGAAAATCAAGCTAAAAATGAACTTGAGAAAAACTTTACGGAACAAGACGAAGAAATGCTTGCAAAACAAGAAATGATTGAGAAACTTATGGAGGAATTGATGACCGATGAGATGAAAAAACTCATGGAAGAATTACAACAACTTCAGGAACAATTTAATCAAGAGCAAATGCAGGAACTGCTTCAAGACCAGAAACTTGAAATGGACAAAATGAACGAGCAGTTGGACAGAAATATGGAGTTACTCAAGCGTTTTGAAGTGGAACAAAAGATGGAAAATACAGTTTCCGAACTTGAGAAACTTGCCGCAGAAATGGAAAAATTATCGGAACAAACGGATGATAAAAAATCCGATATGAAAGAAAATGCCGAGAAGCAAGCCGCACTCGAAAAACGTTTTGAAGAAGCAAAACAGGAAATGGAAAAAGCGTCTGAACTTAATAAAGAGTTGGAAAAACCGATGGATGTTCCGGAAATGAATGAAGAATTTGAACAAATCGAAAAAGAATTTGACCAATCCGAACAAAATATGAACGAGGGCAAACGCAGCAAAGCGTCCGAATCGCAAAAGAAAAATGCCGGTAACATGAAAAAAGCTGCGCAAAAAATGCAAAATTCTATGGATGCAGCTTCAAAAGAGCAAGAAGGCGAAGATACCGAAGCGCTCCGTCAACTCGTTGATAATTTGATAACGTTTTCGTTTGAACAAGAAGCTCTGAATAACAAATTTTCAGGCATTAATCACAAAAATCCGCAATACATTGAATTGACTTCGCAGCAAATCGGGCTTTCCGATGAGTTCAAACATATTGACGATTCTTTGAAAACTTTGGCAAAGCGCGTGCCGCAAATCAGCTCGAAATTGCAGTCGGAAGGTGCGGCGATTAAGGATGCTGTTTCGCAAACCATTACGTTTTTGGAAGACAGAAACTTGACAACTGCGCGAAATATGCAACGCAAAACTATGACTTCGGCGAACAATTTAGCTTTACTTCTATCTGAAGTTTTGAACCAAATGCAAGATGCTCAAAGCTCAGGAAGCGGAAGCGGACAAAGCCAAAGCAAAAAGAAAAAGAAAGACGGCAAACAAGAAGGTTTTGAAACTATGAAGCAAATGCAGGAACGCATGAAAGGCGAAATGGAACAAATGATGCAGCAGATGAAAGATGGCAAATTGGACAAAAATGCGCAAAATAAAAAGCTCGCTCAGATGTTGGCACAACAAGAAATTTTCCGTCAAATGATGCAGGAAATGCGCTCGAAGCAATCGCTAAATCCGGAAACCCAAAAACTTTTGAATGAAATAAATAAACTTTCTGACAAAGTAGAAGAAGATTTGGTAAACAAACGAATTACGCCAGAACTTATCGAACGCCAAAAAATGATTACAACCAGACTTTTGGAGGCTGAAAAAGCTGAAAATCAGCGCGAAACTGAAAAGAAACGAGAGTCGAATACTGCAGACGAAAAAAAATATACTTCACCCGAAGATTATTTTAAAAAGAATAAGCAGAATCAAAACATGCGCGAAAGTTTGTATCGTAACAAAGTGATGTTGAATCGCTTTTACGAAAATTTGAACAATAAATATTCGGAGGATATTCAAAAATAAATGGAAACTGTCGATAATCGAGTCAATTTTTTTACAGAAGATTGTATTTTTTTGTTTGAATTTTCACATCAAATTCCTGATGTTTTGAACCAAATTTCATTGAATGAGAACGTTGAAATAGGTCGTATTAACTATATTTTTTGTTCCGATGCGTTTCTTTTGGAGAAGAATAAACAGTTTTTAAATCACGATTATTTCACGGATGTAATCACCTTCGATTATTCGGATGAAGATTCGATTTCAGGTGACATTTTTATCAGTATTGATAACGTTACAGCTAATTCACAAGTGTATAACGTTACTTTTGAAAATGAACTTTTTCGAGTGATGATTCACGGCGCGCTTCACCTTGTAGGCTACGGTGATTCCGATGAAGAGGAGCAAAAAATAATGCGTTCAAAAGAAGATTTTTATTTAAGTAAACTTTTAATTTCTAAGTAAAATTAATGGAAGAATTCTATGATATAATTGTAATCGGAGCCGGACACGCAGGTTGCGAAGCCGCTGCCGCAGCTGCAAATTTGGGCGGAAAAACGCTGTTGATTACAATGGATATGACTAAATTTGCACAAATGTCATGCAATCCGGCTGTTGGCGGAATAGCAAAAGGTCAAATCGTGCGCGAAATTGATGCGCTCGGCGGCTACATGGGCATTGTTACAGACCGAACTGCGATACAATTTCGGATGTTAAATCGCTCAAAAGGTCCGGCAATGTGGAGTCCGCGCGCGCAATCTGACCGAATGGCTTTTTCTGCCGAATGGCGCAAAATGTTAGAAAATACTCCAAACGTTTCGTTCTGGCAAGATACCGCTACAGACATTTTTATTGAAAACATGACCTCAACCGGCGTAAAAACTGCAATGGGAATGAACTTTCGAGCAAAGAAAATTATACTCACAGCCGGAACATTTTTGAACGGATTAATGCACGTCGGCAGCAACAAATTGCAGGGTGGGAGAGCGGGCGATGCTCCTTCTGTCGGACTTTCCGATGTTTTGAAACAAAACGGAGTGCCTACTCTTCGTATGAAAACCGGAACCCCCGCACGCTTGGACGGACGAACGATTGATTTTTCGGTGCTTGAAGAACAGCCCGGCGATACCGAACCTGTAAAATTTTCATTTTTACCACACAAAACGCCTGTTTTAGGACAAAGAAGTTGCTTCATCACATACACAAATTTGGATGTTCATGCACATTTAAAAACCGGATTTGAGTTTTCGCCGCTTTTTAACGGCACAATCAAAGGTGTCGGACCGCGTTACTGCCCGAGCATCGAAGATAAATTAGTTACATTTTCAGAACGCGATTCGCATCATTTGTTTTTAGAACCCGAAGGCGAAGATACTGAGGAGTATTACATAAACGGATTTTCTTCGAGTTTACCGTTGGACGTTCAATATAATGCACTGCGAAAAATCAAAGGGTTAGAAAACGTAAAAATATTTCGACCGGGTTATGCGATTGAATATGATTATTTCGACCCTCAATTTCTTCATAAAACCTTAGAATCTAAAGTTATTTCTAACTTATATTTTGCAGGACAGGTAAACGGAACCACAGGTTACGAAGAAGCCGGCGCGCAAGGCTTGATGGCAGGAATAAATGCACAGCTCTCTGTTTTGGGCAAAGAATCCTTTATTCTTGGACGTGACGAGGCGTATATCGGAGTTCTAATTGACGATTTAATCACAAAAGGCGTTGATGAACCATACCGCATGTTTACATCGCGAGCCGAATTTCGCCTCTTGCTTCGACAAGATAATGCCGATATGCGTCTTACAGAAAAGGCTTATCGTATCGGGTTAGCAAACCAATATCGTTATGATTTGATGACTCAAAAAAGAATTTTTATTCAAAATGTAATCGAATATTTTAGAGCAACCAGCGTAACGCCGGACGAAATAAATAGTATTCTTATTTCAAAAGAAACAAATCCGCTACGTCAAAAAACGAAACTTTTATTGATTTTAATGCGCCCGCAAATTTCTATTTTTGATTTAATTCCGACTCTTCAACCATTAAATGAGATGTTTGAGACATTTGGAGCGAGTGGGGTAGAGGTTATGGAATCGGCAGAAATTGAAATGAAATACGAAGGTTATATTCAACGAGAAAAGGATAATGCCGATAAATTACACAGGCTCGAATATGTGAAGATTCCTGAAACTTTTGATTATTCTCGTTTGCAATCCTTATCTACAGAAGCTGTCCAAAAATTATCAAAATTTAAACCCACAACAGTCGGCGAAGCAAGTCGCATTTCAGGTGTTTCGCCTTCGGATGTAAATGTTTTGCTTGTGTTCTTGGGTAGATAATGTTCCACGTGGAACATTGCTGTAACTTGTTGGTGTTGAGTGGTTTGAATAAAAATATATTTTCGTGGAGTCGTTTTTTTTATGTATTAATTCGCTAATCTTGAAGATTGTAAGTGTAAAAGTCATGTTTAAGTGTTTGTCTTGGAATTTGTGAATTTTGAGATTACTTGTATGTGTTTATATGTGAAAATGCTATGACGTTGTTTTTTATTTAACTATTTGTTTTTTAAGGCTTTACCGCGTTGTTCCACGTGGAACATTTTATGAAAAATACTCACGAAAATAAAATAGAATTATTGAAACGTGTTGCTCTGGATTTACCGGAGCTTCCGGGTGTGTATCGGTTTTACGATAAAGAACAAGAGATAATTTACGTAGGAAAAGCGAAACGATTAAAACAACGTGTGTCTTCTTATTTTAATAAAACTCAGGACAGAACAAAGGTTGTGATAATGGTTCGGCAAATAGAATCTATCCAATTTACGGTTGTAGAAACCGAAACCGATGCCCTGCTTTTAGAAAATAATTTGATAAAAAAACATCAGCCGCGTTACAATGTAATGCTTAAAGATGACAAAAGCTATCCGTGGATTTGTATAAAAAACGAACCTTTCCCTCGTGTTTTTCAAACTCGAAACGTGATAAAAGACGGTTCAAAATATTACGGACCTTACACAAGTATTTATCTGGTGCGTGTGCTCATGGAGCTTTTTAAGAAGCTTTTTACCTTGCGGACATGTAAATTCGCACTCACAGAATCCAATATTTCGCAAGCCAAATTTCAAGTTTGTTTGGAATATCATATCAAAAATTGCAACGCTCCGTGTATCGGACTTCAATCCGAAGTGGATTATGCACTTCAAATTAGTCAAATTGAAAACATTCTGAATGGTCATTTTGTGTCCGTGAAAGCGTATTTAACAAAAATGATGAATGAATATGCAGCAAATTTAAACTTTGAAAACGCTCAAATAGTAAAGGATAAACTCGCAGTTTTGGAAAATTATCAAAGTAAATCGACAGTTGTAAGCCCTACCGTAACAAATGTAGATGTGTTTTCCATAACCTCCGACGACGATTTTGCTTATGTCAATATGCTTAAAATTGTGGACGGCGCGATTATTCAAGTTCATACCGCTGAATTTAAAAAGCGATTGGACGAAACGGAAGCAGAAGTTTTGCCGATTGCAATGACAGAAATTATCAAAAATCGGATGAATTCATATACGGCAGCGTCGGAATTTGTTGTTCCGTTTGAGGTCGATTTTTTGTATGAGAAGGTGAAAATTACCGTTCCGAAGATAGGAGATAAGAAAAAACTACTTGAATTATCGCAGAAAAATGTCAAATATTTCATGCTCGAAAAACATAAAGAACGTTCTTTAGTTGACCCCGACCGACACAAAAAACGCATTTTGGAAACCATGAAAACCGATTTGCATCTCGCCGAATTGCCCGTGCATATTGAGTGTTTTGATAATTCAAATATTCAGGGTACAAACCCTGTTGCTGCTTGTGTGGTGTTCAAAGATGCCAAGCCGAGCAAGAAAGATTATCGGAAATTCAATATAAAAACGGTTGTCGGACCCGACGATTTTGCTTCCATGCGTGAAATTATTCATCGCAGATACAAGCGACTTTCTGAGGAAAATGAATCGTTGCCACAATTAATTATCATCGACGGTGGGAAAGGACAGCTCAGTGCTGCGGTTGAAAGTTTGAAAGAATTGGGGCTTTACGGTAAAATAGCGATTATAGGAATAGCAAAACGATTGGAAGAAATCTTTTTTCCGAGTGACAGTATTCCGCTTTATCTTGATAAAAATTCTGAAACTTTAAAAGTTATTCAACAAGCGCGGAATGAAGCGCACCGATTCGGAATTACATTTCACAGAGATAAGCGTTCTAAAAATTTCATTGTTTCGGAATTGGAACAAATTGAAGGTCTCGGACAAAAATCTATTGACAAATTACTCGGAGAATTTAAAACAATTCGTGCTATTTCCGAAACTTCTGCCGACGATTTGACGAAAGTCGTAGGTGCTGCTCGTGCGGCTAAAATTTTGGCTTTTTTCGGTAAAAATCATACAGATTGAGTTTTTTTTTACTGTTCCAAAACACCCACTAATACCGATGATTTTCAATAAAATAGAGTCTTCTGAATTTAAAGTTAAGCCTTTGAGATTTTGCTTTAAATTTTATTTGTGTATCTATCCTAAGAATAATACACTCTCAAAGTGTTTATTCTGATTTTTTTTCTTAACTTTATAGCTTAGAATTTTTTAGGTTGTAATTTTAAATATATCATGATATGAGAATTTTTTTTAGCCTTCTTTTTTTTGTAACACTTTCATTTTTTAGTTTTGCCCAAGTAAAAAATGTCAATCCGAATATTTCGGGTGAGCCTTGGTTACTTGGAGGTTTAAGAATTCCGTCTACGGCAGAATTGAGTAGGATTCCGGAATTTCAGTCCGAAAAAAACTTTTCTGCTAAAAATTTACCAACAAGTTTGGATAATACGACACAACCGTATTTTCGTTCGATTTTTAATCAAGATCACGGAAGTTGCGCTCAAGCAAGCGGAATCGGATATGCGTTTACTTACGAGATGAATCGCGCTCGCGGAACATCGGCAAATTCAACTTCTACGCAATATCCGTCCCATTATACTTATAATTTTTTGAACTCGGGCAACGGCAATAACGGTTCGTGGTATCAGGACGGTTGGGATATTATTCGTGCGAACGGTTGTCCGACTGTTGCAACTTACGGCGGAATGGCAATTTCTGATACACATTGGATGTCGGGTTTTGCCAAATATGAATCCGCTTTTGCAAATCGTTTGACCGATTATTTTTCAATAGATGTGTCCACACCCGAAGGTTTATCTGTTTTGAAACATTGGTTTTACGACCATTTGGACGGTTCTGCCGTTGGCGGAGTTGCTAATTTTGCAGCCGGAATTAGTATTGATGATTATTATTTGGACGGAAATATTGTAACAAAATGGGGATATTCCGTAAATCACGCCATGACTTTCGTGGGTTGGGATGATAATGTTGAGTATGATTTCAGCGGCGACGGCAATATCACTAACGATGTGGACATAAACGGCGACCAAATTGTGGACATGCGCGATTGGGAACGCGGTGCTTTGGTCATGGTAAATTCTTGGGGCACAGGCTGGGCTGCCGGCGGAAAAGCGTATGTAATGTATAAATTACTTGCCGAACCGGTTTCAAACGGCGGTATTTTCGAAGGCAAAGTTTACGCTATAAATGTTCGTGAAAACTATTCGCCGCATTTGACAATGAAGGTTAAAATGAGCCACAATTCGAGAGAAAATATTAAAATTCGAGCCGGTATTTCTACCGATTTGAATGCAACTTTGCCTGACCATATTATCGAATTTCCGCTGTTTAACAGACAAGGCGGCGCGTATGATATGCTTGGAAATTGGACTTCCGACCCTATTGAAGTTGCTTTCGATATAACTCCGCTTCTAAGTTTTGTTAATTCCGAAGCCAATGCTAAATACTTTTTGATGGTTACAGAGTATGATTATTCCGACGTTTCATCGGGCGAAATTTTAAGTTTTTCCGTCAAAAATTCGGAGAATGAATTTGTTTCCGATTCTCATAATGTCCAGATATTGAATAATTCTACGACCTATCTTTCGGTTAGTGCGGTCGCAAGTTTTGACAGTCCTGCTATCGCAAATTCAGTGCTGACACAAGGAGCTGAAAATTCAGAATATTTCGAACAACTTACAGCTTCGGGCGGGAATGCACCGTATTCTTGGTCTATATTATCCGAATTTACGGAATTTTCGAGTAACGAAACTTTTCCGGCAATTACGGAAAATGCGCTCGCCGTAACGAATGAAGATGATGGTTTTGGCGAACAAACTCTGGAATTTGACTTCCCTTTTTACGGAAATACTTACAGAACATTGTATCCGCTAACGGATGGTTCAATCGTTTTTGTGCCTGAGTTTAATTATTTGAGAACAGAGGAAGCTCTAAAATCGACTAAAATGATTGCTGTTTTCGCATCAGATTTGTGGCTGATTCCTGCTTACGGACACGGCATTTTTTATTCAGGAGATGCACAATCTGCAACTTTTCGCTGGAAAACTACAGCTTGGGGGAATGAAAATGCTTCTGTGGATGTTGCCGTTAAACTTTACGCGGACGGCACTGTCGAAATGTTTTACGGAGACGGTATTGTTGGTGCTGTGGGAGCTTCGGGTATTTCAAACGGCGACGGCATAAACTATACAATTTCGTCAAATTCAAATTCGGAACTGCCGAGCAATAAAGCGTTCTTATACGAGCCGGAACCATTTCCGATTGGCATGAACTTTAGTCAAGATGGTATTTTTTACGGAACACCTCTTGAAAGCGGTTCGTGGGATATTCGGTTTTCTGTCCGCGATTTTAATAACATTTCAAAGTCTAAAACCTTGAATTTTAGTGTTATTTCAAGCGAGATTCAATCTGTCAGTAACACATCTTTCACCGTTTACCCTAACCCTGCAAAGAATGTTGTGATTTTTGATTTTGGGAAAACAATAGATTCTGACGTGAAAATTTCAATTTTTGATATTACCGGACGACCTGTTGTCTGTTTACAAAATTCTATAAATCGAAATGAAGTTTCATGGAAAATTCCTCAAAATCAACCTAACGGAATTTATTTTTGTGAAACGGAAATTTCGGGACACAAATATCGACGTAAGTTTATCATTTCAAAATAGATAAAAATAAGAAACGCTCGAATTGTCGAGCGTTTTTTTATTGTTCGGGTTCTGTTCTTGCGTTCGATTTTTCAATATCTGCATGTATCACTTTAATCGTTTTTTCTATTATAGTGTCGATTGATTTTCCAATGGTTTCAAAAGATTCCGGATAATTTTTTTTATAGATAAAAAAAGCAGTTAAGTTTATGCCGTTTTCGATGCACAGATGGCTGACAGAGTGTTTTTTTTGTCTGATTGATTCGGTAGTTCGTCGTTTTATTAAATTGCGTTGTACGGCATGTTTGATATGTTTTTTAGGAATACTGATTCCAATACGAATGCCTGTATCAGCATCGCTCGAAATTGTATAAATAAATTTGTAGCAGTCTGAATACAAAAAATGCCCGGACTTGAACAGTTCGGACACTTCTTTGTGTGTGTGTAAGCGTTCTCTTTTTGGGAATTTCATTCCGTACCTGCTTTTTTGAGTTGTGCTTTGACGTAGTTTTCAAGCGCCATAATCATGGACGGAGCTTCTTTAGTAGGAGCTTTGAAGTCTAATTTCAATTTTGCAGCTTTTATAGCTTTTGCAGTCGATGGTCCGAAACATGCAATTGCCGTTTTTTTCTGATTGAAATTCGGGAAATTTTCTAAAAGCGATTGTATTCCGGCCGGTGTAAAAAAGACTAATACATCGTAAACCGCAACGTCCGGAATGTCTGATAGAACGGCACTTACGGTTTTGTACATAATTGTCGGAGTAACCTTGAATTTTGCCTTCTTCATTTTTGCGAGTGCACTCGGTTGATGCACACTGGATATTGGCATCAGGTAGTTTTCGTCGGCGTGTTTTTTCATTAATTCCATCACGTCATCCAAACTCCGCTCGCCGAAAAATATTTTTCGTTTACGAAATGTAATGTATTTTTGTAAATAATACGCAACAGCCTCGGTTACACAGAAAAATTTCATTGTCGCCGGAATTGTTACTCGCATTTCTTCGGCAAGCCTAAAATAGTTATCCACAGCCATTTTGCTGTTCATAATAACACCTGTAAAATCCAACAGGTTTAACTTCTGTTTTCTATATTCGGAAACTGTAAGTCCTTCAACTTTAATGAATTGTCTAAATTCAATCGTCAAACCGTATTTCTGTTCGAGTTCTTTATACGGCGATGACTCGCTCTGCGGGACAGGTTGCGAAATGAGTATTCGTTTTATTTTCACAACTTCTTATATTTATGGGTTCTACTTCGCAATTTTTTTAGACTTATCTATTTGATAACGAAATGTATAGCCGCTCTACATAGTGCGAAAAACGGTAAAATTTCGAGAATGCAAAGATATAAAAATAAATATGATATTCTAATATTGCTTTTGATATTTATTTTATAAAGTCTGAATATTCGCAGGATATAGCCCATAATAAATACAAACACAACTGTGCCTATGGCTGTTTCCGGGTATGGCGTGTAGGCGATTCCGAAAATTCCGATGTAAAAAATAATCGTAAGATACGTGTTTATTTGGTTGATGTGAAAGCTGTATTCGGAGTCGGCATGTTTGACTCTAAAAATAAAAGCTCCGATTTTTGACAAAATATTTCGGCTCAACTTCAACGCACTTAACATCAAGGCGATGCCGCCTATGGAGAACAGATAATTGAGTTCGGACGTAAATTCAAAATACTGCAGAATTTGATATGCAAAGATGCTGAAATTCAGAATGTATAGTAAATTCATCCACAGCATTATTAAACTTGGATTTTTTTTATGTTCGGTGTACAGCGCATACGATAGCGTATAGCCCATGATAGAACTAAAAAGTTTTCCGAAAAATGCCGAACGCACTTGTTTTATAACAATCAATGCCCCTAAACCGAGCAAAGATGCAAGCAAAATCCAGTCGGCACTGTATTTATCTTGCGGAGTTATCGGTTTTATCTGATTTACAGTCATTTCAGCTCCAAAACTACTTGGCTGATACTCCGGATATTGAATTATTGTATTTTTGTTATTATTTAAAGATGAGCTATTTAGCGAAATTTCCGAAGTTTTGAGTTTTTCGCCGGGAGCATTTACTTCCTCATTAAATATATTAAAACGTTTGAACTCCGAAAGTCGTCCGAGTTCTGATATTTTCATGCTGTGGTACAGCATATAAGACAGATTTGAGGAATCTGCTAAGTTTGAATTTTGTATTATGGATAGATTTTTACTCAAATTTGTTTTCGGATAAGAATTATAAAATTTTTAAAGCAAAGTTATTGTTTTTATTTTACTTTGTGAAATGTTTCGTATTTTTCATGTTAAAATAGTATTTACTTTGTAATCATTTTTGTAGTATATGTCTCATTATCAATATCCCGATTATTTTAAAATCGACGATTTACTCACTCAGGAGCAACTTCTTGTCAGGCAATCCGTGCGCGATTGGGTGATAAGAAACGTAAAACCCGTCATCGAAACTGCAGCTCAAGACCACATTTCGCCAAATTTTTTGATTCGTGAGATGGGTGAGCTTGGTGTTTTGGGGTCTTTTTTGCCGGTCGAATACGGCGGAGGCGGTTTTGATAAAATTACTTACGGCATTATGATGCAAGAGCTTGAAGCCGGCGATTCTGCGATTCGTTCAACGGCATCCGTGCAAAGTTCGCTCGTAATGTTGCCTCTTTTTTTGTTTGGGACAGAAGAGCAGAAACAGCGTTTTTTGCCTAAATTAGGGAAAGGCGAGCTTGTCGGTGCGTTCGGACTTACGGAGCCAAATTTTGGTTCCGATCCGGGTGGAATGACTGCAAATCTGAAAGACAAAGGCGATTATTTTGTGCTAAACGGCTCGAAAATGTGGATTACCAACGCGCCGATTTGCGACCTCGCGGTGGTTTGGGCAAAAGACGAGGTCGGAAAAATTCGCGGAATTATTGTCGAGCGTGGCATGAAAGGGTTTTCGACTCCGGAAACGTTCAACAAATGGTCCTTGCGCGCCTCTGCAACGGGCGAACTAGTGTTTGATAATGTCCATGTTCCGAAAGAAAATCTTTTGCCGGGCGTTGTAGGCTTAAAAGGTCCGATGACATGCTTAAATTCAGCTCGTTACGGCATAGCTTGGGGCGCAATCGGTGCGGCTTCCGATTGTTATTCTACGGCACTAAACTACGCGCTCGAACGAAAACAGTTTGATAAACCGATTGCAGGATTTCAGCTCACGCAAAAAAAACTTGCCGAAATGCTGACCCAAATCACAGCTGCGCAACTCATGGCTCTCCGACTTGGACAATTGGCTGATAATGAAAAAGCTACGCCCGCACAAATTTCTATGCTCAAACGCCATAATGTTCAAACCGCACTCAACGTTGCGCGCGAAGCAAGGCAAATACTCGGAGCAATGGGCATAACAGGCGATTTTCCGATTATGCGACACATGATGAACCTCGAATCCGTTACAACTTACGAGGGTACGCACGACATTCATTTATTGATTTCCGGTTATGATATTACCGGTATTTCAGCTTTTAAACCTTGATATCGAACATTTTAATTATCTATATTATGAATAATTTTTTAAAAAAAAGACTTTGGTTGATACTTGTCGGAGCTGTGGCTTTGATTGGTTTTACGAGTTATACCTTGTTTGGCGATGATGATGATTTTGAAATTGCAAAAAGTTTGGAAATTTATCATTCCGTTTTGCGCGATGCCCGCATTTATTATGTTGATGATGTGGATTACGCAAAGTTAATTAACCAAAGTACGCAGGAATTGCTTGCCAAACTTGACCCTTATACGGTTTACTATCCGGAATCTTTGATAGAAGATTATACGTTTATGACCACAGGTGCCTATGCAGGTATTGGGGCAGACATCGGCGAATATAACAACTCGTTGATTATTACGGATGTTTATAAAAATTCGCCCGCAGACAAAGCCGGTCTGAAAATTGGCGATAAAATTGAAGCAATTCAAGGCGAACTTGTTACAAAATCGAATATTTCTGTAGTCAAAGAAAACGTTAAAGGTGAGCCGGGCAGCAGTATTTTGCTTAGAATTAGTCGGTTAAATACTGATAACAAAGAGTTCACCGTTGTGAGAGAGAAAATAGAAACTCCCGATGTAACTTATTTCGGCTTTATTGATGAGAAAATTGGATATGTTAAGCTGACAGGTTTTCGGCAAAACGCGGCACAAGAAGTGCAAAAAGCAATTCAATCAATGAATGACTCCGTGAAACTCTCGGGACTTGTGCTTGATATGCGCGGAAATCCGGGCGGATTACTCATTGAAGCTGTAAAAATTGTCAATCTTTTTGTAAAAAAAAATCAAGAAATAGTAAGTACACGCGGGCGCGTTGCTCAATGGAATTCTGTGTTTAAAACTGAAAACCTGCCGCTTTTTCCCGATTTGCCCTTAGTTGTGCTCGTAAACAGTTCATCTGCATCGGCATCGGAAATAGTTTCGGGAGCTTTGCAAGATTTAGACCGAGCTGTTATCGTAGGCGAACGCACTTATGGAAAAGGACTCGTGCAAGCCACGCGCGACCTTGTTTACAATACAAAAATTAAAATCACGACCGCAAAATATTACATACCGAGCGGCAGGTGTGTTCAGGCATTGGATTACACGCATCGCAACCCCGACGGAAGCGTCGGAAAAGTGCCCGATTCGCTCGTAACGGAGTATAAAACCCAAAACGGTAGGGTTGTTTACGACGGCGGCGGCGTAATTCCTGATGTTGCAGTTTCTGCGGTCGGTAACAAGCAGTTTTTGGAATTTCCGCAGTTACGTAAACTTATTTTTGATTTTTCAACTGAATATTATTTCAAAAACGAAACGCCTATTAAAACTGACAACCTTTTTACAGATAATCGGTTGTTCGAGGAGTTCCGAACGTATGCAAAGTTAAATAAATTTGAATATTACACTAAGAGTGAGTTATACATGGATTCATTACTGCAAAATGCTGAAAAAGAATCAGTTAATCGTGATGTTGTAGAACAAATGACAAAACTAAAGCAAGCTATGCACAGCACAGAGGAGTCGTTACTCAATGTGCACAAGGCAGAAGTCAGCCGTTTACTTGTTTCGGAAATTGTAAAACGCTATCAGTATTTTGAAGGCGAAATTCGTTTTAGTTTTAAAACTGACCCTTATATCCTAAAAGGCATAGAGTTACTTAAAAATTCAAAATCGATTTCAGAAATTTTAGCATATTAGATTGAAAAATGTTTATTATTTGGTACAATTATTGTATTTCATAATACATCACAATTATTCCGACAAGTGTGATTTACTTGGTGTAATAAATAATTGTATAATGGTTTAAATTTTAGTTTTTTTTTCATATTTTTCACCGAAATATAAAAAGTTTTATTAAGTTTGTCGTGAAATTTTTAGTATAAATACAACGCAGAGTTATGAAAATCAGTAAGATTTCAATATTGTTCATAATGTTAGCACTGACAGGGTTCAATGTAAGCTCTTCGTTTGATTTCAACAACCCTTCAGTTACAGTAAGCAGTGAAAAAGTTGAAGAAACAGAAAAAGGGAAAGTTGTAATACTCTCGCTTAGTTTATGTTCGTCTGCAAATTTGGAAAGTTTTCAGATAACTCCGGACAAACCCGGATTGAATGCAGATTCCGAATTGAAGTACGTTTTTAATACAATAACAAAGCAAGCATCAGTAAACTACTATTTCTCTGTACCCGAAAATGTTACAGAAGTTTCGTTTACAATGACTTTAAACGATACCGACAGAAAGACAATAAAAATTAGAGAAGTTGTAATAAATTAAACAATAGTTTACTTTGTTTTAAAAAAAGTTTAGTAAATTTGTCAATTCTAAATCGAAAAAAAATCAAAACGACGATGGAAGTCATAACTATAACGGGCGCGCAAGATACGCCGGCGGTGTTGCTTGACAGAGATAACGGGAAGTTTGAAATCTCAGGTAAATCATTTCCTGCCGATGTTGGGCAGTTTTATAAACCTATTTTAGATTGGTTGGAGGAATATGCCCAAAACCCAATTGAAAAAACTGTTTTTGTAATGAAGATGGATTATTTCAATACCGCTTCATCAAAAGTCATACTTGATATATTATACAAATTAGAGGATATTGCGGGCGACGGTCACAATGTCGAAATAAAATGGTATTATCCTGACGATGATGAAGATATGAAAGAAACAGGAGAAGAATATGACGAAATTGTCGATGTTCCTTTTGAGTTAATAGAATATACAGTTCAATATGAGAACTAAAGAAATATAAATTTTTTCCTTGTACGTTTGATTTTTGAGTAAGTTAGACCTGTTTTTTCGGAAACGGGTCTTCTTTTTAGCCTCCGGCAAACGGACAAATGACCAAAATGGTTGATTCTTTTGAAATTTTAAAATTTTTGTCGGTCTGAAATTTACCCAAAATCGATATTTTGTAATACAATCTCGAAATTTCCTGATAGTTTTCGTAAAGATATTCTAAAACGCCACCGAGGGTCTCGCATGGAGGTAAATATATCATCTTCCGCTCAGATATCCGGTAAATTTTAATGTTTGTGCCATATATTTTCTAAATTTAGAAGTGCTGATTCAAAAATTTCTTTCGTGTTTATGTTAGCAAAGTTCGTTTTTGGGTTACATTCAATAAAGCATGTTTTTATTGTTGTGTTTGATATTAAATGCATCATTTTGTAAGTATTTTGTTCTATTTGAACCTTTATTTTTGGCAAAATTGTTTTTCGATACATTCCTGACAGCGGGTGAATAAAATTGTTCTCTTTGGCAACAATAACTTCATTACCAATTGCTTGGTTTACTATTTTAGCGAATAGTTCGGTGCCTATAAATGGTGTATCGCAACCTATGACAAGATTATATTCGAAGTTTGACAGCGTAAGTCCGGTAAAAAGTCCGCCAAGCGGACCAATGTTTTTTATTAAATCCGGTACTGTTTTACAGCCAAAAACTTGATTGTCAGGATTGTTCGAGACAATGAGACATTCCTTGATAAAAGGTTCAATAGTTTCGTAAGAAATTTCAGTCAAAGTTTTGGAACCTATTTTCAAGAGTCCTTTGTCTGTGCCCATTCTCACACTTTTACCGCCCGCTAATATGATACCTCCGAAGTCCATTAATGTGCTTTTAACCAATCTTTTCCGTAATTCGATTCTGCAATCAATTTCACCGATAAATTAGCCGCATTTTCCATCGCATCAGTTATGATTTTTTGTGCCTTTTCAACATCTTTTTCGGCAATATCGAACACAAGTTCGTCGTGAACTTGCAGAATAAGTTTTGCATCTAAATTCGTTTTTTTGAGTTCGTTTTGAACATTTATCATTGCAATTTTGATAACATCGGCGGCAGAGCCTTGCAGCGGTGCGTTGATGGCGTTTCGTTCATCGTTTCCGCGTTCAACGGCGTTTCGGCTGTTTATTTTTTGCAAGAATCGCTTTCTTCCGAAAATTGTTTTCACTATTTCGGTTTCTCTTCCCGTTCGTATCGCTTCGTCCATATGTTTTTTTACGTCCGGATACGTTCTGAAATAGCCGTCTATCAAGGCTTTAGCTTCTGAACGACCGATATTTAAACTTTGGGATAATCCAAACGATGAAATGCCGTAAATGATTCCAAAATTTGCTGATTTTGCTTGCGAGCGCATGTCTTTTGTTACGTCCTCGAGCGGAATGTTGAAAATTTTTGCCGCAGTTGCCGTATGAATGTCTTCGCCGTGCGCAAATGCCTGAATCATATTTAAATCTTGGCTCATGTGCGCCATCAGTCTAAGTTCGATTTGAGAATAGTCGGCAGAAAAAATCACGCGGTCGTTTGCACGCGGAACGAAGGCTTCTCGGATGCGCCTGCCCTCGGATGTCCGAATCGGAATGTTTTGCAAATTCGGATTTGTGGAACTCAGTCGCCCCGTACTTGTTACGGCTTGGTTGAACGACGTGTGTATCAAACCTGTTTTTGGGTTGATAAGTTCCGGCAAGGCTTTTACGTAGGTCGAAAGCAGTTTTGTTAATGTTCGATATTCCAAAATGAAATCGACAATTTCGTGTGTGCCTTTCAATTTTTGCAATTCTTCTTCGCCCGTTGCGTATTGTTTTGTTTTTGTCAATTTCGGGTCGTTGGTAACTTTCAATTTTTCGAACAAAATAATTCCGAGCTGTTTTGGCGATGCGATATTGAAATGTGTTCCGGCTGCGCGATATATTTGCGTTTCGGTTTCCGAAATACGTTGAGTCAATTCTTGCTCGTGTGCCGAAAGCGTGTTTTTGTCGATTTTAACGCCGTTGCGCTCCATGTCGGCTAAAACATACACAAGCGGAAATTCAATGTTTTCTGCAAGGCTTAAAAGTTCGTTTTCAACGAGTTTTTGTGCAAAGATTTCCTTGAGTTGAAACGTAAGGTCGGCATCTTCGCCCGCGTACTCTTTTATGAGTTCTTTCGACACATTTCGCATTGAAATTTGAGTCTTCTTATCTTCGCCTATAAGTTCCTCAATAGCAACAGGTTGATAGAGTAAATACTCTTCCGACAAAACATTCAAATTATGGCGTTTTTCGGGTGCTAACAAGTAGTGAGCCAACATGGTATCGAATAGTTTTCCGCCAACATGAATGTCGTAATTTTGGAGTACCAGAATATCGTATTTGATGTTCTGCCCGATTTTAAGAATTTTATCGGATTCTAAAAGAGTTTTAAATTTTGAAACAAGCGTTTCTGCGACATTTCTGTTTTCGGGAACCGGAACATAAAACGCTTCGTGCGCTTTGAATGAAAACGACATGCCGACAAGATTTGCTACAATCGGGTCGATGTTGTCCGTTTCTGTATCAAAACAAAATTCCGACTGTTGCGAAAGTAAATTTATCAACTCTTCAATTTCAGATTCCGTTTCCGCAAGTTTGTATGTATGTTCGGTCGTATGTATCGTTTCAAATTTTGTTTCAATTTCGTTCGGTGCAAAAAGTTCAGCTTGGCTTGGTTGATTGAACAAATCCGGCTTAACGACTTCGCCAAACAAATTACGCTGCGCGTTCGGGTCTTCTTTTTTCGGCGGAATTACGCGTGCTGCCAAAGCTCGGAACTCTAATTCTTCAAATAAAGATTTCAATTTTTCGTAATCAGGCTCTTTTACTTTGCAATTTTCGGCATCAAATTCTATCGGAACATCCAAACGAATTGTTACAAGTTCGCGTGCGCGGTCGAGAATTTCTTTGTCGGCAAGCAAGTTTTCTTTTTGTTTTCCTTTTAATTTTTCAATATTTTGGTAGATATTTTCTATGGTTCCGAATTTGGAAATCAAATCCGCAGCAGTCTTTTCTCCGATGCCTTTTACACCCGGAACATTGTCGGACGTGTCGCCCCAAAGTGCCAAAATATCAATAAATTGTGCCGGTTTTTCGATGCCGTATTTCTTGCAAAAATCTTGGGCGTTTACAATTTCAACTTCGTTTCCGCTGCGTCCGGGTTTGTACATGAAAATATTTTCCGACAAAAGCTGTCCGTAATCTTTGTCGGGCGTCATCATATAGCATGTAAAACCTTCTTTTTCAGATTGTTTTGCAATTGTCCCGATAACATCATCGGCTTCAAAGCCTTGAACTTGCAAAATCGGAATTCGGTATGCATCCAAAATTGCTTTGATGTACGGAACTGCAATTTTGATGTCTTCCGGCGTCGCATCGCGGTTTGCTTTGTAAAGCGGATACAGTTCGTTGCGAAACGTTGCTGCTGCCGGGTCGAACGCTACGGCGATGTAATCCGGCTTTTCTTTTTTCAGAACTTCATCCAGCGTGTTTACAAATCCGAGCACAGCCGAAGTGTTCAAACCCGATGAAGTAATGCGCGGATTTTTAATAAAAGCATAATATGCTCTGAAAATCAGGGCATAAGCATCGAGAAGAAAGAGCTTTTTTTCGGCTGAGTGTGAATTCATAAACGGAGACTGATTTTATCTTTTGCAAAAATAATTATTTTGCGCGTCAAATCAGCATCATTTTGAATCTATTTGTTGTCGTCGGCAAACCATTCGCCGTAAGAATTTTCAGTTTCATACAATCGAATGCTGAAAAGTCGAACGCCTTCGGGCAGATGTGGTTTTATGCGCGCGGCAAAATCAATGACCATGCTCTCGCACGTGGGTTGATAATCGGTCAGAATAAAACGGTCGAACAAATGCGGAATTTTAAAAAACGATTCGTCCGCCGATTTTTTGTTCAATACCAAAGCGTGGTCGTAAACGTTTACAATTTCGCGGTTTACAATTTGCTTCAAATCACCAAAATCAATTAACATTCCGTGTTTTACGTCCGCCTCATCTGAAATCGGTGTACCAGAGACTGTTACAAACAGCTTGTACGTATGTCCGTGTATGTTTTTGCATTTTCCGTCGTAGTTCCACAACGCATGTGCGGCTTCAAAATTAAATTGTTTTGTTACTCTGACTGTTTGGCTCATATTTGAATAATTTTACTAATGTAAACTTTTATTTACAATTTTGTATTGAAATGTAAACAAAACATTACTATTCTTCTTCTTCGTCGGCACAATCGCCGCAGTTTCCAAGACAATCAACTATATGTTTAAGACTGTCATTTCTAAGCAAATAATATGTATTTTTACCTTTTCGTTCAGATTTCAAAATCCCTTTATCCTTCAAAATCCCTAAATGGTGCGATGTTGTGGATTGCTCTAAATCCAATCGTTGATGTATTTCGGTTACTTTCATTTTTTCTGTTTCCAGAATTTTAAGAATTGCAATGCGCATCGGATGAGCCATGGCTTTTAGCATTGCGGACGTTTTTTCGAGTCTTACTACATCTATATTCTCAAATTGTATTGAATTTTCCATTTTTTTATTTTTTTTACG